>NZ_JAVRHP010000023.1:0-45430 GCF_031846505.1 Autumnicola edwardsiae | reverse complement strand
TATTTAGTTGCGCATAAAACCCGGCAATTTGTAAAAGTGGCCCTTACGGGAGATGGAGGAGATGAAGTGTTTGGCGGGTACAACAAGTATTACATGGGTAAGCTTAATACAAAGTACACGTCATTAGTACCTGAAGCAATACATGGTTTTATCAAAAAATCTACTTTCCCTTTTTTATCCACAAAAGATGATAAAAGAGGAAAGAGGTTCAAAGCCAAAAGACTTTTGAACGCCCTAAATTATGAAGGTGATTTCTACTACAATATCGTTTCCCTGGCATTTCAGGCAGAAGAAGTGGATGCTTTACTGAAAAATAGCTGGAGAAAGGAGAATACATTCCGGCACTATAAAAGTATTGTGGGAGATAATAACCGTTCCCTTACAGACTTCAGGAATATCGATAAGATAATGAGCCTGGAAGGAGATATGCTGGTGAAGGTTGACCGTACGAGTATGCTTACTTCTTTGGAAAGTAGAGCTCCCTTCCTTAACAAGAAAATATGGGACTTTACTGCACAATTACCTGAAGATTACCTTATGAAAGGCTGGAATAAGAAATATTTGCTAAAAGAATCTTTTAAAAAATATTTTCCGGATGGGTTTTTGGATAAATCAAAAAAGGGTTTTGGGGTCCCCGTGGGAGATTGGCTGCGTGGCCATTTGGCACCTGAATTAAAATCATATATAGAACCAAATTTTCTGGAATCTCAAAACATTTTTAATCCTGCTGAAATTCGCGGAATTGTAGAAAGACACCTCACTGGGAAGGAAGACAACACCTTTAGGGTTTGGACCTTTTTCTGTTTTCAGAAATGGTATAAAGAAACCTATATGGCACTTTAAGTAATTGATGCCAACAGAGAACACCCTAAATCGCTTCAAAGTACTTAAGTGGTTCATAAAAATTCCTTCAAATGAAAAATTCAGGATTTGCTGCTTTTATTATTACCTATGAGCGTACTGAAATCCTGTTGAATACAATTGCTATTATAACGAACCAAACCTTTCCTCCTGCATATCTCCTGATTGTTGATAATAGCTTTAGTGATAATACACAAAATGCTCTTAAACAATATATATCCAATTCCTTTGAATATCATAGGGTAGGTTACAATAGCGGCCCAGCCGGTGGTGCGAAAATCGGGTTAGAGAATTTGGCAAATTTGGGCTATGATTGGATCTATTGGGGAGATGATAATAATCCGCCACGGGATAAAAATGTTTTCCAGGAAATGTTTAAAGGAATACATCAGCTTAGTAAACGGGGAAAACCGGGAATCTTTGGTGGCAAAGGCGGAAGCTTTAATCCCTGGACAGGTAGGGTAAAGTCGCTTAGCAATAAAGAATTAAGGGCTAAAAAATATGCCGGGGCAGATTTTATTCCGGGGGGACAAACTTTAATTACGAATGCAGAGGTAGTGAGGCAGGGAATTGTTCCAGAAGAGAAGCTTTTTTTTGCCTTTGAAGATTTGGACTTTTGCTTAAAAGTTAAGGCAGCAGGTTATAAGATTTATGTAGATTCCAATTCCTGGCTAAGGGTAAGGCTTAGGGACAATTATAAAAAAGATGCTTACCGGTGGAAAGGATCTTCCTTTGGAGGAAATACCTCCTTTCCCCGCGAATACTACAGTACAAGGAGTTTACTTGATATTTTCTTCAAACGACAATATTATACTGCGTTTGCAATTGTTTTTTTTAAATCTTTGGCCAAAATAGCACTGGGTTTTAGATTTGGATGGAATTATGGTAAAAGCATGGCGCGGGTTCAAACTTCAGCATTAAAGGATTTCTTTTTCGGGAAGTTTGGAAAACAGGTAGATTTATAAAGCTGTTGACATTTATCAAATTGGTTACCTTTAGCGAAATTATTTTTTATGCTGAACATAAATCAGAAAAAAATTCAACTTCTGGATTGCACCCTGCGTGATGGAGGCTACTATACAAACTGGGACTTTGATGAAAACCTGGTGGAGCAGTATTTTAAAACCATAAACAATCTTCCGGTAGAATTCATCGAAATTGGTTACCGCTCCAAACCACAGCAAAAATATGAAGGAGCTTTTTTTTATCTTCCGCAGTATCTTCTCGAATTCTGCAAAAAGCAAAGCTCCAAAAAATTAGTGATTATTCTTAATGAGAAGGAGTTTTCACCTGATGATGTAGAAGAAGTTTTAAAACCATGTGCTGGAATGGTTTATATGGTTAGGTTGGCAGTAGCCCCCCATAGGTTGAAAAATGCTCTAAAAATTGCTGAAGCAGTGAAAAAAATGGGATTCTTGATTTCCCTTAACCTGATGTATGCCAGCAAATGGAAAGAAGATTTATATACTTCAGCAGATCTTAAAAACTTCCAAGGAATCCTGGATTATTTTTACGTGGTAGATTCCTACGGAGGAATGCTTCCTTCCGAAGTAACCATGACCTTCAATAAACTTAAAGAATCACTTTCTGTAGATTTAGGATTTCACGGACATAACAATATAGAAATGGCGCTTATTAACTCCCTAACCGCAATGGAGGCCGGAGCATCAATAATAGATGCTACCGTTTGTGGAATGGGACGTGGCGCCGGGAATCTTAAAACTGAATTACTGCTGAGTCTCCTGCATAGGAAATACAAAGTTCCTGTTGATTTTGATATTCTAAATGAACTCGTCGAAGAATTTTTAAAGCTGAAAGAAGAACATAAGTGGGGAACTAATTTACCATATATGCTTTCCGGCGCATTTTCTCTACCGCAAAACACGGTTTTGGGAAGGGTTAAAAAGAGATTTTTTTCGCTGAATTCTATTGTAAAGGAAGTTTCTGAAGAAACCACTCCTCCTCCAGAAAATTGTCATTTTCCTGTTTTCACTCCAGTAAAGCAATATCAGAAAGCGCTGGTAGTGGGAGGAGGAAATACTCCTCAGGAATTTTCTGGAGCGGTGAGAGAATATCTGAAGCATAATCCCAAAATTTGTATTATACATTCGAGTTCCAGGAATGTGAATTCCTTTTTAGATCTGCCAAATCACCAGTTTCATTGTCTTTCAGGAAAAGAAATTCTAAGACTGGAGAAAACGCTTAGCCCGGAGAACTATGATAAACGATTTTTTCTGATTTCTTCGGAAACCGGGGAAACTATTCCTGCGGATTTTTCATCTAAATATAAGCAGTTTACAAAAGTGCTTAAAAAAGGCCATTTTCAAAAAAAATATGAATTATCCACCACTGCAATGGCTATGGATATTGCCGATTCTTTAGATGTTCAGGAAATAATGTTTACAGGATATGATGGTTATGCGGGACAGGTTACCAGGGAACAATTAGAGCTGTTTGAAGAAAATCAGGAAATATTTGATGATGCAGAAGAGCACGGGCTTACTATTTTTTCCCTTACCCCAACCATGTATAAACTGAGTTCAAAATCAATATTTTCGATACTGTAAAAATGGCAATTTCAATCTTTCTACCCCTACGCAAAGGCAGTGAACGCATTAAAAACAAGAACACCAGGAAATTTTCTGTTTTTGAAGGCGGATTACTGGAATTAAAGCTAAAACAGCTAAAGGAAATTCGCGGTATAGAGGAAATTATACTATCTACAAATGATGAATCCTGTTGGAAAATAGGAGAAGGCTTTAAAAAAGTTATTCCACACCTTCATCTGCAGCAGCGACCGGATTTTTTGGGTAGTGCAGATACAGATCTGGAGGACCTGATAAAACATGCAGGAGAATTGGCAAATTTCGATGATATTTTGTGGACACACGTTACTTCTCCGCTTTGTGGTGCCGCCAATTATGAAAATGCTGTTAAAAAATACGCTGAAAACCAGAAACTCGGATATGATTCTTTAATTTCGGGCAGAAATTACAGGGATTTCCTTATTGACAGGAATTCCGGGAGGCTCGTAAATAATCCCGGAAGCCTGAAATGGCCTAGGACACAGGATTTAGCAGATTGGTTTGAGATAGATAATGCGATATTCATTACCTCCGGGAGCAATTTTAAAAATGGGAAAAGAACAGGCGAAAAGCCGTATCTGCTGGAGCATAATAAAGTGAATTCCATTGATGTAGATTATGAAGAAGATTTTTTTATAGCTGAAGCTGTTTATGAGAGAATTTATAGGTAAAGAAGTTATACTATGGGATTTTGACGGTGTGATAGTGGACTCTATGGCCGTTAGGGAAAAAGGGTTTGTGGAAACTTTGAAAGATTTTCCTGAAGAAGAGGTCAGTCAATTGATCAATTATCATGAAAAGAACGGCGGATTGTCCCGCTACGTTAAATTCAGATATTTTTTTGAAGAAATAAGGAAGGAAGAGGTTGACCAGAAAAAAGTAAAGGAATTATCTTCTGCCTTTTCTGATATAATGAGAAAAAGTCTGATAGATAAGCGTATTTTAATAGGAGAGGTTGTGGGATTTATAAAAAGCCATCAGGAAGATTTTAAAATGCATGTGGTTTCCGGTTCCGATGGGGAAGAGCTAAGATTTTTATGTGGGCAATTAGGAATTTCATCTTATTTTTATTCCATAGAGGGTTCTCCCACGCCAAAAATTGAATTAGTAGAAAATCTCCTTCAGGAATATAAATATGAAAAGAAAAAAACTTGTTTAATTGGAGACTCAGTTAATGACAAGGAAGCTGCCGACCGGAATGGAATAGATTTTTACGGATATAATAATACTGAGTTAAAAAAGGAAAACGCCTATATCAATTCATTCGGATGAAATTTAAAAGAAATCTGTATGCATTTTATTTAATGGTAAATTCCCTTAAGACTTTTGTGCCCGAAGAAGGACTGAAGGGGAAAAGAGTGGCTATAGTCGGAGCTGCAGATTCTGTTTTCAAAGAAAGAAATGGGAAATATATTGACGATCATGACGTGGTGGTGAGGATAAATAAAAGTCCGCATACCTGGAGGAAAGATCAGTCACAGCATGTGGGGTCAAAATTCACATTATTGTACCATAGTTTTTTTGAAAATGATTTTAGTGGCGGCGGAAAGATTGATTGGAACATGTTCAAAGAAATGGGCATTCAAAAAGTTATAAATCCAAATCCGACAAAGGAAGGTTTACTTGCTCATTTTAATTATTATAAAAGGCATTTTTCTGGAGAGAAAACCTATATGTTGAAAAGAAAAAATTACAATCTCTTTAAAAAGAAGCTAAAAGGCTTCACCCCAACTGTGGGATATGCAGCATTAGCCTCCATATTGCAGGCAGAATGTAAAGAGATTTTTATCACCGGATTTACTTTTTTCAAGACACCTTATGCCGGTAATTACAGGCCGGGGTTGGAAAAAATGGATGCTAATAAGGAACATATACAAAAACAGGGGCTTCATAATCCCAATTTCGAGTTGAAGTCTTTTAAACATGATCTTCTGGAAACAAAATGCAAAAAGGTGATTCTGGATAAAGAACTGGAGAAAATAATGGAAGGAGAGCGGGTATGAGGTTTTTGTACTACAGTACTTCTTATTATGCAAGCCACGGAGGCAGTATTCAGGCTATAGAATTTTATAATCACTTGGACGAGTTTAAGCTTATTGAAGAAAAATCAATTTTTCCGAAAGAGGCAAAAAAAGGGTTCCCAGGCAAAGCAGGAGCTGGAAAAGTAAGGCATTGGCTAAAGAAAATTCCGTTGGTTCAGATTTTTCTTTTTTATCGTCGGAATAAGTTTTATCTGGAAGGATTAAAAAAGGAAATTCAGGATTTTAAGCCGGATGTTGTTCTCTTTCAGATAGATTCTAATTTTCTTCAGCTGAAAAAAGTGAAAAAGTGGTTTCCTAAATTAATTATAGCTACACAAATCAACGGTTCTCCTTTTGATGAACCTTTTCGTAATATTGCTTTCAGGAATTTTTTTCTGAAGAAACAAAGAAAAGCCTACATGGCCAGTGATGTTAATTTTTTTGTTTCTGATGTTTCTAAAAATCAAATTATGGGAAATAATGTTGATGCTCAGCGGGATATTATTGTTCCTAACGGCACCAGCACTCAGACTTTTTTTCCTATTGAAAATAAAACACAGCTAAGGGAACAATTAGGTTATGATGTACAAAAGACATTAGTAGGATATGTGGGGACGTTAGATTATCATAAAAAAATGTTGTTGCTTGTAAAAGCATTTGCAGATCTTCTAAATGAGAATGCTCAATTACAACTAATAATTATAGGAGACGGCCCTGCTCATAAAAATATTACTTCAGAAGTAAAGCGGTTAGGAATAGAAAAGGAAGTGCTTTTAAAAGGCTGGATAAAACACGATAATCTTAATAAGCATTTAAACTGTTTCGATATTGCTGTGCATCATTATGCCAGTGATTATATGAACCCTATGAAAATTTTTGAGTATCTGGCTGTGGGATTACCGGTTTTGGCACCCGATATCCCTTCAATAAAAGAAACTTTTGAAGATGGTAAAGATCTGCTAATTACTAAAGATACGCCAAAGGAGATTTTTAAAAATTTAAAAAAATTGGTTCAGGATGTTTCCCTTAGAAGTAGGCTTACGGGTAACCCCAGAATTTTGAATGATTTAAAGGAAAAACACAGTTGGGAAAACTATACCAGGAAAATTGTTCAGGCAGTTTATGAAAAAATAAAAAATTTGCAACTTGGATAAGCTTATACGCATTACTACTGTACCAATATCTCTGGAGAAATTGTTAGAGGGGCAACTTAACTTTATGAGTGACTATTTTGAAGTTACCGCAATCGCAGCCGAGAAAGAAAAGCTGGAAAAATATGGTAGAGACGTCGGAATAGCGACCTATTGGGTAGAAATGACCCGTGCAATTACACCGCTAAAAGATTTGAAAGCATTATTCAAAATGTATCGCTTTTTAAGAAAAGAGAAGCCTCTTATTGTCCATACGCATACGCCCAAAGCGGGAATTATTGGAATGACGGCAGCAAAAATGGCAAAAGTTCCGCTGCGCTTTCATACAGTGGCCGGTTTGCCGCTGTTGGAAACTTCAGGGAATAAAAGAAAAATTCTCAATAAGGTGGAGAAATTAACCTATGCCATGGCCACAAAAGTTTATCCCAACTCGCTGGGACTAAAGGAAATCATTATAAAAGAAAAATTTGCCAGAGCGGAAAAGCTAAAGGTTCTTGGAAGAGGTAGTTCAAACGGAATTGATACACAGTATTTTGATGCTGCTGCGTATTCAGAAGAATTCAGAAAAAAGTTAAGGGAGGAATTAAGTATTCCAATTCAGGATAAGGTGTGTATTTTTGTGGGCCGCCTGGTTTCAGAAAAAGGAATAAATGAATTAGTGAATGCTTTTGAACGGCTAAGTAAAAAACATAGTGAAATTTCACTCCTTTTGGTAGGTGATTATGAGAAGGAACTCGATCCTTTAAAAGAAGAAACTTTCAGGAAAATAAAAAATGATCCAAAAATATTCACAACAGGCTTTCAGCAGGATGTAAGGCCCTATTTTGCAATTTCAGATATTCTTGTTTTTCCAAGTTACAGGGAAGGATTCCCTAATGTGGTAATGCAAGCCGGAGCTATGAATTTACCGGCTATTGTTAGCAACATAAATGGATGTAACGAGATTATAAATCATAATATAAATGGCTTAATAATAGAAGTTAAAAATGAAGATGCCTTAAAAACAGCTATGGAAAAACTTTTACTTAACAGCGATCTTATAAAAAAAATGAAAAATAATTCCAGGGAAATCATTAGTTCTAATTATAACAGGGAAGATTTCTGGAATATTCTTCTGGAGGAATACCGAAACCAGAAGGCAAATTAATTTAAAAATAAGTGACACTTAAATTTATTCCGTAGGGTAGATTTATATATTATAGCCGGAAGAGACAATGGAGATGTACAGACATTTTTTTAAACCTATAATAGATTTTGTTATTGCTTTAACGGCATTATTAATCTTAAGTCCGTTATTGATCATTGTATTTCTATTGTTAGCTTTGGCCAATAATGGCAAACCTCTGTTTTTCCAAAAGAGGCCGGGTAAAGACGGGAAAATATTTAAAATCGTGAAGTTTCGTACCATGAATGATAAAAGGGATAAAAAAGGAGAACTTCTCCCGGATCCCGAGCGGTTGACCAAGACTGGAAAAATAGTACGAAAAACATCTATAGATGAAATTCCGCAACTTTGGAATGTGTTGAGAGGCAATATGAGTTTAATTGGGCCAAGGCCTTTGCTTCCCGAGTATTTGCCTCTTTATGACGAATTCCAGCAAAGACGGCATGAAGTAAAACCAGGAATTACAGGTTGGGCCCAGGTAAACGGCCGAAATACTATTACCTGGGATCAGAAGTTTAAATATGATGTCTGGTATGTGGATAACGTTTCATTAAAGGTTGATGCCAATATTTTTTACCTTACCGTTAAGAAGGTACTAAGTTCTGCAGATGTTTCTGCAAAAAATCATATTTCAATGCCTAAATTTTCAGATCAATTTAATAATAAGTAAATAATACATACCAATGAATATTTTAGTTACTGGAGCAGGTGCTTTATTAGGTCAGGGGATTTTAAGATGCCTTAATTTTTCAACCAATTCTTATTATATTGTTTCTGCAGATCCAGATGTGCGTTCTACAGGTCATGCTTTAGCACATAAATCTTATTGTATTCCCTATGCTACCGATTCTTCTTATTTAGAGCGTATAGAAAAAATCATTTCTAATGAAGATATTGAGATGGTCTTCATAGGGACTGACGTTGAACTACCTTTATTTGCCGAAAGCAAAAAGTACCTGGAGGAAAAATATAATTTAATAGTTGTAGTATCAAATCCTGATGCTATTAACATTGCAAATGATAAGTGGCTCACGGCTGAATTTTTAAGAAAAAACAATTTCCCGTTTCCTCTCTCTGCGCTAACTACCGATTCTGAGTCTATTACAAATTTAAGACAAAAGGCCAGCTATCCATTTATTGCCAAACCTGTAGATGGAGCACGTTCAAAAGGCCTGAAAGTTATAAATAATGATGAAGATTTGCAGGCAATTTGTAGTTACTCCAATAATTTAGTAGTACAGGAAATGTTAAGTGAAGAAACCGGCGAGTTTACAACTGGTTGTTTAGTTGTGAATGGTAAATGTGTTGCTATTGTTTCACTAATGCGGGACTTAAGGGATGGCAATACCTGGCGGGCTTATCGTAATGGTGCTTCTCCCTATGATGAAACCATAGGGGCAATAGCAGAAAAGTTAGGAGTAGAAGGCCCCGCAAATTTCCAGTATAGGATCAAAGACGGTAAGCCTGTTGTTTTTGAAGTAAACTGCAGGTTTAGTGGAACTACTCCATTAAGGTTAATGTTTGGTTTTAATGAAGTGGAAGCGTTGATTGATTATTATTTAAAACAAAAACCCATAAAACAACCAAAACTGAAGAATGGAACTGTACTACGTGCTTTTTCCGATATTTTTGTAAGCAATGAAACTCTGGATGCTTTTCAGGAAAAGGGGGTTACAAGTTCCTATAACTCACAGTATTTTCCTTTTAAAAAAAATGAAGAATGAAATATCTAATATTTGGTGGTACAGGACTGGTAGGAAAGAAATTAGCAGAATATATAGAAGATCAGGGTGATGAAGTGAGAACTGTTTCCCGGTCTGGAAAAGATGGGTCAATTGCCCTTGATATTCGTGAAGAATCGGAATTTACTAAAATAGATTTTTGTCCGGATGTAATTGTTAATTGCGCATCACAAATTCCTGTTAATGGTAAGACCTCTAAAGATCCTGTTTTTCTGAAAGAACTTTTTCAAACAAATGTTATAGGTGCAGTTAATATAGCAAACTGGGCAGTTAAAAACAAGGTCCCTAAAATTATTAATTGTTCTACTTTAGTAGTTGTAAAGAAACCCTGGCCTGATTTTTTATCTGAAACTTATTTTGGAATACCTGATGGCCCGCATGTAGGTTATTGCATGTCTAAGCTAAGCCAGGAACAAATTATGAGTGAATGTGTGGTTAATAGCGATACTAAACTTTTACACGCTCGCATTTCAGCTGTTTATGGTGAAGAAATGCTTCCGGAAGGAATAATTTATAAACTACTACAAAAATTGGAGAACGATCAGGAGATATTATTAACTGATGGTGGTAAAAATACTTTAGATCTTATCCATGCCGAGGATGTTAGCAGATCCATATATGCTTTAAGTGGTGGGGATTTTAAATTAAAAATTGTAAACCTTGCCAGCGGAAAACGAATTTCGATTTTGGCATTGGCCAATCTTTTAAAAGAAATAACTGGATCTGAGTCAAATATTGTTGACCGTTTTACAAATAATCCTGCTTCAACTGCTAATATAAGTGTTGAGAAACTAAAAGGATTAATAGGAAATATTTACAATGATTTTATTCCTTTGGAAAAAGGTTTAAAATCCTTAGTTGGAAATTTGCAAGAGGCCTAACAAAATATGAATTTAATGCCGATAGATTTACTTCTTAAAAAAATATTTTATAACTAATCTTATTATGAAAATCAGAACTGCTGTTATTGGAGCTAATGGATTTTTAGGTTCCTGTATAGTGAAAAACTTGCTTAAGGAGAACTACGAGGTGCTAGGTGTTTATAATAATAAACAAGACAATTTGACGGATAATTGCATTAATATCCCAATAGTTGATTTTCTGTCCGCTAAACATTCTGTAGATAACATAATATTTGCTGCTGGAAATTTTAAATTGACGGCAAAACAGAATAATGATCTCAATTTCAACGTATTATACAAGATAACTAATCTGTATCCGGACTGTAGATTTATCTACGTTTCAAGTGCAAATGTTTATGGCCAAACCAGAGAAGTGAGAACGGAAAGTTCTCCTTATGATAATCCTAATTTGTATGGTCTGGCAAACATTTCGGGGGAATTTATTGCTTCAAGTATTAAGAATCATGCAGTGGTAAGACCAGTTTATCTATACGGGCCAAACCTAAATAATAATTCATTTTTACCAAAAATAATTGGACAGGCTAAAGAAGGAGCAATTAAATTGTTAGGGCAGGGGCTTCGGAGGCAGGATTATTTACACGTTAATGATGCGGCAAAGCTGTGCATTAAAGCAATGCAAAATGGCAACAGGAAAGTTTTTTTAGGAGCAACTTGCAATTCCATAGCAAACAAAGAAATTGCAAATGTAATACGCAAATATATTTTGTGTGAAATTCAGTATTTAAATAAAGATGAACATGCCTCTTCTTTATATTATGATTCATCATGGACACAAAAAGAACTAAACTGGGAACCACAAATATCACTTGAGGAAGGAATAAAAGAAATGTTTTCATGAGGTACTTGATTTTTGGCGACGTACATGGTAACCTGCCTGCTTTAGAGAAACTTTTTAAGCTGGAAAAGGGGAATTACGACCAGGCAGTCTCACATGGAGATGTGGTTAATTATGGTCCCTGGAGTAACGAATGTGTGGAATTTATGGAAAGTACACCGGAACTTGTAAAACTAAAAGGCAACCATGAGAACAACTACCTTGAGGGCAATTATACAGGAACAAATGAAGTAGCTAATGCATTTTTTGATTTTTGTTATCCTATTTTTAATAGATTTGACGAAATTTCAGCTTATCTGGAAAATGTACAAACCAGGGATTTTAATGTTCAACATACAATAAGAAGTAAATACATTTTTCCGGATTCAGATCTGGAAGAGCTTTATCTGGATAAAAACTATATCATTGGACATTCTCATTATCAGTTTGACAGATCTTTTGCTGGTAAACGTTTGGTTAATACCGGAAGCGTAGGGCAAAACAGGAAATTCCTCAATCTCGCGGAATATGTACTTTTAGATGAAGAAAAAAAACGTGTGGAGCTTAAGTCTTTTCAGTTTGATATAGAACTGGTAATTAACCAGATGGTTCAGGATGGATATCCTGAAATCTGCATTAACTATTATAGAAATAAACCTTTTATTATATGAAGCCTAAAATCTGGCTTTCCTCACCACATATGGGAGGAAATGAACAAAAATATATAAATGAAGCCTTTCAGGAAAACTGGATAGCACCGCTGGGGCCCAATGTGAGTGGATTTGAAGACGATATAAAGGAATACCTTGATAATGGTGTTGATAATGGCTTTGAAGTAGCTGCCTTGAGTTCCGGTACGGCTGCTCTTCACCTGGCTTTGATTCTACTGGGAGTGGAGCGCGGAGATGAGGTAATATGCCAGAGTATGACTTTTGCCGCCTCAGCTAATCCCATTGTTTATCTTGGAGCTACTCCTGTTTTTATTGATAGTGAGAAAGATACTCTCAATCTCTCTCCTGAATTTTTAGAGGAAGCAATAAAAGATCGTCTGGAAAAAGGAAAAAAGCCAAAAGCAATAATTGCTGTTCATTTATACGGAATGCCCTATAAGGTGGACGAAATCAACGAGATTGCAGCCAGGTACGAAATTCCTGTAATAGAGGACAGTGCTGAAGCCTTAGGAAGTTCTTATAAAGGACATAAATGTGGGACTTTTGGTGACTTTTCGATTTTGTCATTTAACGGGAATAAGATTATTACTACTTCTGGGGGTGGAGCTCTTGTCTGCAAAAGCAAAGAATATAAGAAGAAAACTGTTTTTCTTGCTACACAGGCACGGGATGCTGCACCACATTATCAACATAGTGAAATAGGGTATAATTACAGATTAAGTAATATCTGTGCAGGAATTGGAAGAGGCCAAATGGAGGTTTTGGATGAAAGAGTTAAGTTAAGAAGAAAAATGCACACTTTTTACAAAGAGATATTTGCTAACATTAGCGATGTAAATGTTCATAATGAACCAGGTAATGATTATTTTTGCAATCATTGGCTTACGGTGGTTCGCTTTAATGATAAGTCAGCTACATTTTCAAGAGAAGGGCTTCGTCTTCATTTGGAAAAGGAAAATATTGAAAGCAGACCTTTATGGAAACCAATGCATATGCAGCCGGTTTTTAAAGATGCACCGTTTTACGGAGAAAAGGAAGCAGAAAATCTTTTTGATGAGGGACTGTGTCTTCCTTCTGGCTCTAATCTCGGAAACGAAGATCAGCGGCGTATAGCAGCATCAATTAAGCAATATTTTAACAAGGGCATCCTATAAGGAATGGGTAAAAAAGTAAATAGATTAATTAAAAAGATTTTATCAGGTCCTGAAAATTCACTGAACCTCCGGAATATCAAGTATCTTCCCCGATGGGCTGTGTTTTTAATTGATATTGTTCTAGTTGCGATTTCTTCTGTTTTCACTGTTCTTATTCTACTAGATTTAACTACAAATATTTACAGTTTACTTGATCTTGCAGACAAGGGAGCGATTGTTTTGGCTGTGAATATTTTTTATTTCTATATTTTTAAAACTTATGCCGGGATCATAAGATACTCCTCCAATATAGATGCTTTAAAGCTACTCTTAGCTACACTAAGTTCTTTTTTCACGCTTCTCATCATTAACCTCATCACGTCGTTGGTTGTTGGGCAGAAAATTTTCCTTTTTGGAGCTCTTTTAATTAATCTTTGGATATCTTTTTCATTATTATTCTTATTTCGTCTTGCAGTTAAACAGATATATGAGTATTTCAAGTTTGTTCAGAAGGATGAAAATTTAATAAAAGCGGTAATACTTGGAGCAGATGAAAATGCTATTTCCATAGCGGGTGCACTGGATATTGAACATCCCAGAAGATTTAGGGTCGTTGGTTTTCTCACAAATAAGGATCATAACAAAAGCATACGTCTCTTAGATAAACCGGTTTTAAAGCATGGAAAATTTGTCCATGAGGAGGTAAAGGCTTTAGAGGCCGATGCAGTTATTTTTTCTGAAAGTAATTTCTCCGCAGAAGAAAAATTCAAAATAGTAGAAAATTGTCTTGAGCATGGAGTTAGCGTATATAATGCACCTCTCGTTTCTACCTGGGGAGAAGACAAACCTATAGCACAAAAGGTCAAAAGTTTGCAGATTGAAGATCTGTTAGACAGAGAACCCATACAGTTGGATGTACAGAACAAAATTGATCAGCTAACGGGAAAAACAATTCTTGTTACTGGAGGTGCCGGTTCTATTGGAAGGGAAATTGTAAGGCAGGTGGCAGAGTATAATCCCGCAAAACTAATAATTCTTGATCAGGCCGAGACTCCTTTGCATAATGTACAACTTGAAATAGAGGCGAAATTTCCGGATTTAGTTTATAAATGTATTATCTGTGATGTAGGGAACAATAGAAGACTGGAGCTGATGTTTCAGAACAACAATATAGATGTGATTTATCATGCTGCGGCATATAAACACGTTCCTTTAATGGAGGAGAACCCTCACGAGGCCATTTTTGTTAATATCCGGGGCACAAAGAACTTGGCAGATTTGGCTTTAAAATATGGTGCAGGACATTTCGTGATGATTTCGACAGATAAGGCTGTAAATCCCAGTAATGTAATGGGGGCTTCAAAAAGAGCTGCGGAAATGTATGTACAATCTCTCTATCACAGTCAGAAGATGAAGGGAGTGGAGACTACAAAATTTATTACAACCCGCTTCGGGAATGTTCTTGGTTCCAATGGTTCTGTCGTTCCCCTCTTCAAAAAGCAAATAGAAAAAGGAGGGCCGGTAACCATAACACATCCCGGAATTATACGTTATTTTATGACGATTCCTGAAGCGTGCCAGCTAGTATTGGAAGCCGGCGCAATGGGAAAAGGCGGCGAGATTTTTGTGTTTGATATGGGGGAACCGGTAAAGATTATGGACTTGGCAATTAAAATGATAAAATTGGCCGGTTATGAGCCCAATAAGCACATCAAAATAAAAATCACCGGTCTTCGTCCCGGTGAGAAATTATATGAAGAACTGTTGAATGATGAATGTAAGACCCTGCCGACCCATCATAAAAAAATTATGATCGGGCAGGATGTGGTACGTGATTATGAAGCTATAAATGAAAAGATCAATAAAGTTATTAAATCTGCAAATAAGCTAAAAAGCGACAAAGTAGTTGCTAAACTTAAAGATCTTATTCCGGAATTTATTAGTAATAACTCCTCCTTTCAAAAACTTGATAAAGTCCTGGAAAATAAAAATCCTGAGAACTTGCACCAATAGATTTTTGGGAAAAAGAACAGTCATATTCCTTTATCATTATATATTTGCACTTTTTATTTTCTATTATGAAGAAATTACTGTTATTATCATTTCTCCTTTTGTTTTTTATTAGTTGTTCTACTCGTGACGAAATTGTCTATTTCCAAAACTCTGAGCAGTTGGAAGGAATGGAAAATATTCTTGAGTACGAACCTACAATACAACCTAATGATGTGTTACGTATAAATGTATCTTCTCAAATTGAAGAAATAGTCGCTCCTTTTCAAAATCGTAATTCCCAAAGTTCCGGAGGCGGAGGCGGACAGAATTTAGCTTTAACAGGTTATCTGGTAGATCCTGAAGGATTTATTCAATTCCCTGTTATCGGAGAGGTGGAAGTAGGAGGAAAAAAAAGAGGAGAGGTTCAAAAACTTCTTCAGGAACAAATAAGAAACTATGTTACTGACGCTGTCGTGGACATACGTATAGTCAATTTTAGCGTTACGGTAATTGGGGAGGTTAATGCCAGAGTTCCTGTTAATGATGGGCGTATCTCTATGCCGGAACTTTTAGCTACGGCCGGAGGTATTCCTTATACAGGTTTACGGGAAAATATTTTAGTGATCAGGCAAATCAACGGTGTGAAATCTGTAGGTAGAGTGGACATGACGGAAGCCGACATTTTCTCCAACCCATATTTTTATTTACGCCAAAACGACATTGTATATATTGAGCCAACTTATAGAAGAGTCAAGTCTGCCGGTTTTTTTACCAGTTACCAGGGAATAATATCTATAGGAACGACCATAATAAGTTTATACTTACTCATAAACAATCTTTAAATAATATGGAAGAACTCAATGACTATAATGAGAAGAGCGAAGCGTCTAATTTTGATTTAAAAGCTGAGTTTTTTAAATACCTTACTCATTGGAAGTGGTTGGTGTTAGGTCTTTTGCTCGGTGGGGCAATAGCTTATATCTATAACCGCTATACCATTTCCGAATTCTACACTGAAGCTTCAATGATTATAGTAAATGATCAGGAAAAGAACGTAGCTAGTGCCCTTCCTTCAGGTGGTGGGTCTTTATTAACAATTGATGATTCAGGACTAGAGAACCAGATTGTAACCTTACAATCCAAAAGTTTAATTGAAGCAGTTGTAGCTGAACTTGACCATAATATCTCCTATTTTATTGAGGGCAACGTAATAACTGTTGAAGCTTATAAAAGCAGCCCTGTAGTCATCGATTTTATAAGCCCGGATTCAATAGTCCATCAAAGCTCAAAAAGTATTTTTATATATCCCAATTCGGCTGATAGTTTTCGTTTAGAAAAAGAGAATTCTGAAAATTCAAGTATTTATAAATTAGGAGAAATTATAGAACTGGATGAACTAGTGTTTCGAATTGAACACCGCAATGATGGTTCGGCTGGTGATTCTTTCAATGCAAATCATCCTCCAATTAATATTCGGATTTCACCGTTACGACAGGTTGCTAACAACTATATTGCCAGATTACAGATCGCACAAAAAGGAAGGGCTAAAGATATCTTATCTCTTTCGGTTACTCAGGAGTCCAGTAGGAAATCTGAAGATTTTCTAAATAACCTGATGTTCAATTTTAATCAGAAAGGGATAGAAGATAAGAGGGAAGTGGCAGAAAACACTACAGCCTTTATTCAGGAAAGACTGGAGATTATAACACGCGAATTAGATTCTGTAGAAGGGGGAATGGCCAGCTTTAAACGCGAAAATCAAATAATGGATGTTACCAGTGGTGCAGCTAAATTTCAATCACGCTATTCTTCAGTAGAAGAGGAATTATTTGCTCTGGAAACCCAAATAGAGCTAATCAGATCTGTTCAGGAAAGATTAGCGAGGCAGGAAGATTATTCGTTGTTACCTTCAGATATCGGTATTGAAGAAGCGGGAATATCTGGTAATATAACCAGTTATAATACCCTTGTACTTGAAAGAAATGCATTTTTAGATAATGCTACTACTGAAAACCCGGTTATTGAAAGGATCTCCCGGCAGCTAGATTCACTAAAAGCTAACCTGATAAGAAATATTGAAAATTCCATAAATTCTTTAATTATCAGGCGTGATGAACTCACCGAAAGGGGTCAGGTTGCTCAGGGAGAATTTAGTGTTTTTCCAGGTTTGGAACAAGGTATGCGTGGCATTGCCCGACAGCAGCAAATAAAGGAGCAGCTTTATTTGTTCCTACTTCAAAGGCGGGAGGAAGCAGCGATTTCTTTTGCTTCCACCTCTTCAGTAGCAAGAGTGGTTGATCCTGCTTATACTGTGAATGAACCGGTAGACCCTAAGCCCTGGCTTATACTATTAGGAGGTTTCTTGATTGGATTGTTAATACCTATCCTGGTAATCTTCGTTAAGAATTTCTTAGACACTAAAGTACACCATAAAGGAGATTTACAACCCCTTATAAACCAGGTCCCTTTTATTGGAGAAGTGCCCCGGATAGCTGCCGGCCAGAGTGATATAATAGGATTGAATGACCGTTCGCCTTTAGCTGAATCTTTTAGGATCCTTAGAACCAATATGGCATATCTGGTGCAGAAAAAGGAAGATGGCAAAGGAGAGGTTATTTTCGTGACATCTACTATTAAGGGAGAAGGTAAAACTTTTATATCCTACAATTTGTCAAGAACTTTTGCCAGTACAAATAAAAAGGTATTAATTATTGGTGCAGATATACGAAATCCCAAATTACACCGATATACTGAAAAATTGGTTTCGGATAAAGGATTATCAGATTATCTCTATGACTATGATCTTACTGAAGAGGAGATCATTTTGAGTTCTCAGGAAGAAGGATTGAAGGTAGATATTGTGCTTTCAGGCTCTATACCTCCTAATCCCGCAGAGCTTTTTATGAATGACAGGATGAAGAAGCTATTGGATTTTGCTGCTTCTCAATACGACTATGTAATTGTAGATACAGCTCCTACCATGATTGTGACAGATACTCTATTGATTAGTCCTCTGGCCGATACTACGGTTTACGTCACCCGGGCCGAGCATACCGAGAAGAAATTACTAGATTTTCCAAAGGATCTTAAGAAGCAAGGGAAGTTAAAAGGTTTGGCTATCATATTAAATGATGTGGATTATTCTAAATTTTCTTATGGCGCCAAATACGGTTATTCTTATGGATACGGTTATGGATATGGGCAGGACGAAGAAAGCAGATTTAAAAGGTTCTTTAGAAATCCTTTTAAACGAAGTTAAAAGAGATTTATACTGTTTTCCAAAATAGGATAGAGTAAGCGCATCTTCTTTTCAGAAAGTCTTATAGCTTCTATCTTCTTTAAGTGTTCCATTTTATGGCAATCGCTACTAATAACATCTATTAATCCTTTCTCCAGTAACTGAAAAGCTACTTTTTGAACTCCGGATCCATAATGTCTTGTTAGGGATAACATATTCAGCTGCAATTTGCAGCCTCTGGATTTTAATTCTTCGAATTTGTGAAGACTTTTTGAATGAAAGTAGGGGTATCTTTCCGGATGCGCTAAAATGGGTTTAAAGGACTTGTTCTGGAGCTTAAACAAAATCTCATTAAGATTAATGGGTGGCTGGAAATAAGACATTTCTACTAAAACATGTTCACTATCAATAGAAAGAACTTTATCGGATTCTAAAACGTCCAGAAAATGTTGATCCATCATATATTCAGCTGCCGCCCTGATCTTTACCCCTTCAGGTAGACTGGCTTTGATCAAATTAAGGGCTCCCTTTATGGTTTCAGGAGTATTAGGATAATACTCGCCCATGACGTGAGGAGTGGCAACAAAATCTTTAACCCCAAAATTGCCAAATTCTCGTATCAACTTTATCGTCTCCTCAACAGAGTCGGAACCATCATCTATATTAGGTAGAAGATGGTTGTGAAAATCTGTAAAATTCTCCAGATGATCTGCTAAATACTGTTTTTTCTGAAAAATGGAAAGCATCTCTTTATTTTTACTCAACAAAATTACATAATTTTATCCCGATAAACCTTTTTCCCGGTGCCCAAACTTACCACCTGCTCTATGAAGTTTCTGAAGATATTTTCTGTTATATTTTTTCTCACCCAATTTAATGCTTCTTCACAGAGCCTCCAGTATTCGTTGGACATTAACACTTATGGCACTGCATACTCGCAGGATGAATCACCATTTTGGATACATAGCAACAAGAGGGGGAGAGTGAATGAATCTTCTAATTTTTCTGGTTGGATCAACGGAAGAGCAATTTATTCTTTTACTGAAAATGCTTTTCTTGAAGTTGGAATGGGGCTTTTATATCATGATGGTTATGATAGTGCAATAAAGTTTGATCAATCTTACCTGAGTTTCGAAAACTCCTGGCTAAAAGCTACTGCAGGAAGAAAACAAAAGGAGGAACTTTATCTTGGGTTGAGTGCAACAAATGAAAATATGTTGTGGTCATTAAATGCAAGACCTTTACTTGGGCTTCTTTTGGAAACTAAAAGGCCTGTTTTTTTGTTTGGAGATGACGGAATAGGCTTTACAGCTTCGTTTGGAGAGTTTTTCACAGATGATAATCGCTTCGTTAAAAATACACGTATTCATCATAAAAGTTTCAATCTGGTCTATAAAAATTCTGATAAATTTCAGGTCTCTGCCGGTTTGCAGCATTTTGTACAATGGGCAGGTACATCTCCCGAGTATGGTGAATTATCAAGCGACCTTGAAAGTTATGCCAGAATATTCTTAGGTATGCAGGGAGATTCTGAACAAGGCGCAGAGAATGCTGAAGGTAACCAGTTAGGTAGTTATGAAGTTAAATTAAGTACAGAAATAAATTCGTACAAGATCAAATTAATATATAATCACATATTTGAAGATGGCTCAGGAAGGATGCTATTTAATACACCCGATGGTCGTTATGGCATTTTTATCGAAGATGTTTATAAATTGCCTGAAAACAAATGGGTAAAGGCTGCAATGTATGAATTTTATCATACCACAGATCAAAGCGAGGGCAGCGGTACCACAGACGGAGACGACAATTATTTTGTTCATGATCTTTATCAATCAGGCTGGACCTATGAAAATAGGGTCATAGGGGTGCCTTTCATTACCATGAACGAAGATAGAACGAGGGTTTATAACAACACGCTTGTTGCCCACCATTTAGGCTTAACAGGTATGGCTTTTAATAATTTTCCGTACAAACTTTTAAATAGCTATAGAATCAATTACGGATACAAGGGGAATGATGTTTTGGACAATAAAATTCTTTCATCTTTTCTGGAAGTAGAGGTATATAATTTAAACAACTTAAATATCAATGTTCAATTAGGTGCAGATTTCATTTCTGATTCCCCCACTAACATAGGTGCAGGCATTCTCTTGTCAAAAACTATTTATTAAATAACAGCTGTCAAACCTTTTTTCACGGGATCGGCATCATCAAATTTTTTTTCCGTCCGGTTCTTTTGTAATTCATCTGCTCCAGGTTTCTAGTCTATAAACTCTGCTCGTGGTTCGTAGTTCAACTTTATGTACAGAGGGAAATTCTCAGAACTTAGGTGGTTTTTCGCTAGCGATATTAATAAGGGACATCATTTAAATCTGCAAAGATCAATACAGACACTTTATCCTATCTTTTATTCAATTCTAATATTAGTAACACGCCTGCAGCATTTAAACCCAATTCGAAATAAGGTTTCAAATCATGAACCTATAAAAGTAGTCCAGAAAATTAAGAGGCGTCTTTGTATAATTAACACAAAATTAAATCACGTTCAGGTTATAGTTTTTCCTGTTCTGTGTAAAATATCTTAATTTTAGAGAATGATGAAGAGAAATGATAAGAATATAAAAGGCTTTGTTTTCAAAAAATACGAAGAGCCTTTCAGGACGCCTTTTGAGAAACTTTTTGAAATTTTCAAAGAACTTATTACTCATACTTCAGGTGACCTTGACGAAGCACTGGACTGGCTGGAACAACTTGATAAAGAGTATAAACTTACCGATGAAGATTATACAATAGATGATTTTATAGAAGATCTTAAGAAGAAAGGTTATATACGTGAAGAAATAGAACCCGATGGCAGTGGGGGCATGACCATTACAGCTAAAACCGAAAGAGCCATAAGGCAGCAGGCCCTTGATCAAATCTTCGGAAAACTGAAAAAAGGAACCGCAGGAAACCATCGCACCAATCGTATTGGCAGAGGGGATGAGCATACTGGCGATTTTCGCAATTATCAGTTCGGGGATTCTCTGGATAGCATATCCATGACTGAAAGCCTTCGGAATGCCCAAATTAACAACGGCATTGGAAATTTTAATATGACCCAGGATGATCTTGTGGTAGAGGAAACTCACTATAAATCCCAGATGAGTACTGTGCTAATGATCGATATCAGTCATAGTATGATATTGTATGGGGAGGACAGGATTACACCCGCAAAAAAAGTTGCTATGGCGCTGGCCGAGCTCATTACGACCCGCTATCCTAAAGACACACTGGATATTCTTGTCTTTGGAAACGATGCCTGGCCTATTTCTATTGCAGATCTGCCGTATCTAAAGGTTGGCCCGTACCATACCAACACCGTAGCAGGCTTGCAATTGGCTATGGATCTACTAAGGAGAAAGCGGAATACAAACAAGCAAATTTTTATGATTACTGATGGTAAGCCCAGCTGCATTAGAGAGCGCGATGGTTCTTATTATAAAAACAGTATGGGACTGGATCCTTATATTGTGGACAAATGTTACAATGCAGCACGACAGGCAAGGAAGCTACATGTACCAATTACCACTTTCATGATTGCTCAGGATCCCTATCTCACACAATTTGTAAGAGAATTTACTAATGCCAATCAAGGAAAAGCTTTTTATACGGGGCTTAAAGGTCTTGGAGAAATGATCTTTGAAGATTACGAAGCCAATCGCAAAAAACGAATTAAAGGTTAAAAAAGAAAAGATGAAAATTGAAAATATTAGCACACTTGGAGAACTTAAGTCTTCGGGATACGAAAGTAAAAGCATAAAAGAGGAGCTTCGGCAAAATCTTATTCAAAAGATAAAGAATAATGAGTCTGCTTTTGAAGGTATTCATGGTTACGGGAACACTGTAATCCCTGAATTGGAAAGAGCTATCCTTTCCAAGCACAACATAAATTTATTAGGTTTACGCGGGCAGGCGAAAACCCGTCTTGCCAGATTAATGGTCAACCTGCTGGATGAGTATATTCCTGTTGTTGAAGGTTCTGAAATAAACGATGATCCTTTAAATCCCATTTCCCGTTTTGCAAGGGAAAAAATCAAAGAAGAAGGGGATGGAACACCTGTCACATGGATACACAGGGAAGAGCGGTTTTTTGAAAAACTGGCAACTCCAGATGTTACCGTTGCCGACTTAATAGGAGATGTGGATCCTATAAAAGCTGCGAATTTGAAGTTGAGTTATGCAGATGATCGTGTTATTCACTTCGGAATGATTCCCCGTGCAAATCGCAGCATATTTGTTATCAACGAGCTACCAGACCTGCAGGCGAGGATACAGGTCGCACTGTTTAATATTTTGCAGGAAGGGGATATCCAGATTAGAGGTTTTAAGTTGAGACTACCTTTGGATCTGCAATTTGTTTTTACGGCAAATCCTGAAGATTATACAAATCGGGGTAGTATTGTTACTCCGCTAAAAGATAGAATTGGCTCACAAATTCTAACCCATTATCCTGAAACTATTGAGATAGCTAAAACCATTACGCAGCAAGAGGCGAAACTGGACAAGAGACAAAGTGAATTAGTCTATGTTCCGGAATTAGCTAAAGACCTTTTGGAACAAATAAGTTTTGAAGCAAGGGAAAGTGAATTTATAGATGAAAAGAGCGGGATTAGTGCAAGAATGAGTATAACTGCTTATGAAAATTTACTTAGTACAGCAGAAAGACGAACGCTTAAATCTGGAGATGATAAGACCCTTTTAAGGTTTGGAGATTTTCTGGGGGTAGTACCGTCAATAACCGGAAAAGTGGAGTTGGTTTATGAAGGAGAGCAGGAAGGAGCGGCTGCAGTGGCTCTGGAATTAATAGGTTATGCTGTGAAAACTTTGTTTCCGCAGTATTTCCCGAAGGTCGAGAAGCTTCAAAAGGCAGAAGATTCGAGCCCTTATGATGAGCTGGTGGAATGGTTTTTTGAAGAAAGCGGGTTCGAGTTACCAGATGATCTTTCAGATGAAGAGTATAAGAAACAACTGGACTCTGTCGCGCCTTTAAATAAGCTTATAGAAAAACATCAACCTGAAATAAGTAAGGAGGATAGTTATTTTCTAAAAGAATTCCTGCTTTGGGGATTGGTAGAGTACAAAAAATTAAGTAAGCATAGATTTACAAAAGGGGTTCAGTTTAAAGATCTCTATGGAAGTTATATAAGCGGATTATAATACGTTCTTCGTGAAATCCTAGTAAATACCTGATTTTATTAAAGATCAGGTATTTTTTTTGGATCAAATAAAGAAAATCATAATTATAAATCTAATTTTATCTTTTTGTTTTTTTTACACATAAAATTATATAATTTTATCACGAGTTTAGCTAAAATTATGAGGACTAATAGCATTAATAGTAAGCATTTCTTCTTTCCTGCAATTTCTGCATCAGGCACTAATACTATGATGATTATTACTCGTATTACCCCTTTGGGGTAATTTTGTATATAAACTTCCGTCCGTACCTATACATTGGTAAATTCGATTTCAAAAAAATCAAACCCGACAATTTTTAAACATTATGAATATTCTCAAATTCGGAGGTTCTTCTTTAGCCTCTCCCGACCGGATAAAATTAGTAGCTGAAACTATTCAGAAACATCTAAAAAAAGGGCCAACCATCGCGGTCTTTTCAGCATTTGGAGGCGTAACTAACGAACTTCTTTATATGGCTGAGCTGGCTTCAAAAGAAGATGGAGCTTATAAAGAAATTCTTGCTAAAAATGAAAAAAGGCACCTGGACGCTGTTAAAGCGTTAATTCCTGTGCAATCCCAGAGCGGTATTCTTAGCAAGGTGAAAAACGAATTTAACCGGCTGGAAACTTTGTATGAAGGAGTTTTTCTTTTAAATGAACTTTCCAACAAAACAAAACACGTTGTTTCCGGATTTGGAGAAATTCTTTCCTCTCTAATAATTGCAGAATATTTTAAAAGCATTGAGGCAGAGGTAAGCTTTGTAGATTCCCGCGAACTCGTAATTTGTAGAAATATGAACGAAAAGGTGCAGGTGAGTTATGAGGAAACCTATAGAAATATTCAGGATTACTTTGCAACGAAAAATAACGGACTTTTCGTAGTTCCGGGTTTTGTTGCGAAGAACATCCAGGGCGTACCAAGTACACTGGGGCGTGGTGGATCAGATTTTACTGCTGCTATCTTCGCGGGTGCACTAGATGTGGAGGAGTTGTTTATTTATACCGATGTGAACGGGATGTACACAGCCAATCCAAGCTTGGTTTCGCAGGCTTATCCCTTAAAAAATATATCCTATGAAGAAGCCATGGAGCTGTCTCATTTTGGAGCGAAAGTATTATATCCCCCAACTTTGCAGCCGTTACTCGACAAGCAAATAAAAATTCATATAAAAAACACTTTTAAGGCCGAAGAGGAGGGAACCATAATCTCCCGGTCAAGTAAGGAAAATTTTAGATGGGTTACCGGGATAACTCATATAGATTCTATCAAACTGCTGAATATTGAAGGTAGTGGAATGGTAGGTATTCCTGGATTTTCCAAGCGCTTTTTTGAAGTTCTTTTTCAGGAAAATATAAACGTGGTACTTATTACCCAGGCCTCTTCAGAACATAGTATCTGTATCGCAGTAAAAGATGATGAAGCTGAAGCTGCCAAAGAAGCGCTCGATACAGCCTTTGAAGTAGAAATTGAACAGAAGAAAATCCGCCCTGTATTTATAGAAGAAAATGTGGCGATCGTGGCATTGGTTGGGGACAGCATGAAGAGCCATCACGGGCTAAGCGGGAAAATGTTTAGTGCACTTGGGAACAATAATATAAACATCAGGGCCATTGCACAAGGTTCTTCAGAACGGAATATTTCTGCAGTCATCGCTAAGAAGGATGTGAAAAAAGCACTTAATACGCTACACGAACAATTTTTTGAGGTTCCTTCAAAAGAACTGAATCTATTTATCACCGGTGTTGGTAATGTGGGTGGAAAATTACTCGCACAGCTTCAGAAACAGGAAAAATACCTGCTTGAAAAATTGAGGTTAAAGGTTAGGGTGCTGGGGCTTTCAAATTCCCGAAAAATGGCTTTTAATGAGGATGGGATAGACCTGGACAACTGGCAGGAAGCATTGGATAATGGAGAAGCAGCGAATAAACAGGACTTCTTTGACAAAGTGAATAAATTGAATTTGCGCAATAGCATTTTTGTGGATAACACCGCCAGTGCAGAGATTGCTTCCTGGTACAAGGAGTATTTGGCCAATTCAATTTCTGTGGTGACCTGTAACAAAATTGCATGTGCCGATGATTTTGTCAATTATCAGCAATTACAAAATCTGGCGAGGGAATATGGGGCTTCATTTTTATACGAAACTAACGTAGGTGCAGGATTGCCAATTATCGATACACTAAAAAACCTAATGGCCTCAGGAGATAGGATTCAGAAAATACAGGCGGTACTTTCAGGAAGCCTTAATTTTGTTTTTAATACTTATGATGCCACAGAGCCTTTTTACAAAACAGTTGAAATGGCGATGAAAGAAGGTTATACAGAACCCGATCCAAAGATTGACCTTAGCGGAGTGGATGTTGCTCGAAAGATCCTGATTCTTGCCCGCGAGAGCGGTTTGAGGATGGAACTTGAAGACATCGAACGAGAAGACTTTCTTTCTCAGGAAAGTCTTAATTCTGAAACGAATGAAAAATTCTTTGAACTTTTGAAAAAAGATGAACCTGAATTCCAGGAGATATACAAGAGTGCCGAAAAGAATAACGCACAACTTAAATATGTAGCTCAACTCGAAGATGGAAAGGCTAAAGTGGGACTTCAGGAAGTAGGGTCAGACCATCCTTTCTATAACTTGAGCGGAAGCGATAATATCGTACTTTTCTTTACTGATAGATATAGTCAGCAGCCTCTTATAGTAAAAGGTGCGGGCGCCGGTGCAGAGGTTACAGCTTCAGGAATTTTTGCCGATGTAATCCGGATTGGAAAAAAATAGGCTATGGACGAAATCAGAATTTTTGCCCCGGCCACTGTTGCTAATCTTTCCTGTGGATTTGATGTTTTAGGCTGTTGTCTGAACACCGTAGGCGACGAAATGCTTATTCGCAAAAATGATCTTGGTGAGGTTAGGATCACCAAACTCACAGGACAGGATTTACCCCTGGAGACAGATCAAAATGTTGCCGGAGTTGCAGTTAAATCGCTGCTTGGCGAGTTAGGCAGTAAACAGGGTTTTGATATAGAAATTTACAAAAAGATAAAAGCAGGAAGCGGAATTGGTAGTAGTGCTGCCAGTTCTGCCGGTGCTGTGTTTGCAGTTAACGAGCTGCTTAAAAAACCTTTTAGCAAAAAGGAATTAATCCCTTTTGCTATGGAAGGGGAACGGCTCGCCAGCGGGAATGCACATGCAGATAACGTGGCGCCGGCATTGCTGGGTGGTTTCAGCCTTGTGAAAAGCTACGATCCTTTAGAGGTGTTGAGCCTTCCTTCTCCTTCTGAATTGCGAATGGTGGTGTTACATCCTTTAATCGAAATAAAAACAAAGGATTCCAGGTCTATTATCAAACAGAGCGTAAGCCTTAAAAAGGCCATTTCCCAATGGGGAAATTTAGGAGCCTTTATTAGCGCGCTTTATACTGAAGATTATGAACTGCTGGGTAGAAGCCTTAAGGATGAGGTTGTTGAACCCATCCGGTCGATCCTGATTCCGTATTTTGATGATTTAAAAATGGTTGTGATGCAAAAAGGAGCCTTAGGTTTCGGGATTTCAGGTTCCGGTCCTTCAGTTTTTGCGCTTTGCAAGGGCAACGAAAATGCTCAGAATGTGGAAGCCGCCATAAATGAATTCTATAAATCCAAGGCAATAGCATTCGAACTTCATCTTTCAGAAATTAATACCGAGGGGATAAAAATATTATAATGAATTACTTCAGTTTAAATAACAGGGAGCATACCTCCAATTTTGAAAATGCGGTGGTAAGAGGCCTCGCACCCGATAAAGGATTATATTTTCCGCAGTTAATTGAAAAGTTACCAAAATCTTTCTTCAGCGAAATCCGATCTATGGACAACACGGAGATTGCTTTTGAAGTCATAAAAAATTACGTAGGCGAGGAGATAAGCGATTCCGCATTAAAAGATATTATTGCTGATACGCTGGATTTTGATTTTCCTGTTGTGGATGTCGAGAAAAATGTGGGTAGCCTGGAACTTTTCCACGGTCCTACATTGGCTTTTAAAGATGTGGGAGCGCGTTTTATGGCCGGCAGCCTTGGTTATTTCATTAAAAAAGGAAAACTGGGGAATATCACTGTTTTAGTGGCGACTTCGGGAGATACCGGTGGCGCGGTGGCGAATGGCTTTCTTGGTGTGGAAGGTATAGATGTGGTGATCCTTTATCCTAAAGGGAAGGTGAGTGAAATTCAGGAAAAGCAATTGACGACCCTGGGACAGAATATTGTCGCTCTGGAAGTGGATGGTGCTTTCGATGAGTGTCAGGATATGGTGAAAAGGGCATTTTTAGATGATGAAATTCAGCAAAAAAGGCAGCTGACTTCTGCTAATTCGATTAATGTGGCGCGTTGGCTGCCGCAAATGTTCTATTATTTTCTGGCTTATAAACAGTTGGCAAAAGAAGGTCGAAAATTGGCATTTTCGGTGCCCAGCGGGAATTTTGGTAATATTTGCGCCGGACTTTTAGCCAGGGAAATGGGCTTGCCCATAGATCATTTTATTGCTTCCAATAATGCAAATAACGTGGTGACACGCTACCTCGAAAATGGCAATTATCAGCCTACAGCAAGTGTACAGACCATTTCTAACGCTATGGACGTGGGGAACCCGAGTAACTTTGTAAGAGTACTGGAGCTTTTTCAGAATGAGTTCGGAAATTTAAAGGAGTATTTATCCTCCTACAGTTTTGATGATCTTGCTACCAAAATGGCGATTAAAGAAGTTTTTGATAAAACCGGGTATATTATGGATCCACATGGCGCCGTAGGGTATCTTGGATTACAGGAATTTCTGAAGAAAAATGAAAATTATTACGGAACATTTCTGGAAACTGCGCATCCGGTTAAATTTCTGGATACTGTGGAAGAAGCGATAGGACAGAAAGTAGCTATTCCAGATTCTATTGAAAGTATCATGCACAAAGAGAAAAAATTTCATCAAATTAGTAATTATGATGAGCTTAAATCTTATTTGTTGTCATAAAATATTCAGGCCTCCCAGGTTTTAGAAACCTGGGAGATCTGATAATTGAGATTTTAGTTATAGATTGATAATTGCCATATTTATAGGTACACCTGTTTTTGCCAGTAAAGCTAGTTGTATGAAAACATTCAGGTTCTAATTCTGAGCCCTGGCCTGCCGCAGATTTTCTCCAGACTGAAAAATTGGTTTAATCTTTATTATGTAAATTCTCATCCCTGAAGATGATGATATAAGAGAGGTAAATCCCACCCAAAGCGGCTAAAAGAAAAAACAGCATCGCCAGTCCCGGGTAACCAAAAATTGTAAATTCTGAAGGAACCTGCATAAGCATCGCTGCGCCTACAATCATGGCAGCAATTATTAACCCCAGCGTAATCCTGTTCGCTACTTTCTGAAAACCATCGGTTACCCGCTTTTCGTCAATAGCTTCTATTTTAATTTTAAAGTTGTTGTTTGCCAGGTTTTCTGAAATTGTATTGAGTCTTTCCGGAGCATTTTCAGCAAGTTTCTTCGACTGCAAAAGCATCGTGAAGAAGTTTTCAGGCTTCAGTTCTTCATATACTTTATTTTGCATAATCTTGGTTACGTGCTTTTGAATCGTATCTTTTAGATCAAAATCGGGATCCAGAACAGCAACGATCTGGTCCATATTCAAAAGTATTTTTCCAAGGATGTTTAATTCTACAGGAATATGGATCCCGGACTCTGCCGAAAGCCGGTTCAGCTGAATAACCAGCCGCCCGGTTTGCAGGTCCTTGGCCGTGCTGTGCTCGCTCTCCATAATAATATCATTTATAGATTTCCTGAATGCCCGCAAATCCCTTTCTTCATCATATTCACTCATGCCCAAAAGT
This sequence comes from Autumnicola edwardsiae, assembly GCF_031846505.1. Classification (NCBI taxonomy): domain Bacteria; kingdom Pseudomonadati; phylum Bacteroidota; class Flavobacteriia; order Flavobacteriales; family Flavobacteriaceae; genus Autumnicola; species Autumnicola edwardsiae. The sequence goes on along the minus strand of NZ_JAVRHP010000023.1, from coordinate 16,065 downwards.
ACATTGGCAGTTTCTGAACCGTTGGTATTACTAATGGCAATAAGTAATTGCAAAATATTCTCCTGCATCTGTGGCGTAAATTTTGCCACCATTCCAAGATCTATTAAAGCAATTTTTGCGTCTGGGGTAAACTGGATATTCCCCGGGTGAGGATCTGCATGAACAAAACCATCAATAATAATTTGCTTTAAATAGGCTTCCACAAGCTGGTCTACCAGCGGGCCGTAATCTACCTCCAGCTGTTTTAAGGGAGAGAGGGAAGTGATTTTTTTCCCCTTGATGTACTCCATCGTAAGTACTTTGCCTGTGCAGTAGTCATTAATAGGTTGCGGAACAACAAGATCCTTGAACTCCTGTAAATTCCTGCCTAAAGTCTTGAGATTTTGCGCTTCCCTGTAATAATCCAGTTCATACAGTACAATCCGGCTTAATTCTTCCAGAACATGGTCAAAAGAATACCTCCTGGCAGTTTTGGTATGTTTTACAGCAAGGTCTGCGAGTTCCTTTAGCGTGTCCAGATCTTCAAGGAACTGTTTTTTAATTCCCGGCCGTTGGATCTTTACCGCCACAGGCTGCTTAGACCTTAAAGTTGCGTAATGTACCTGGCCTATAGAAGCACTGGCAAGTGGCTCTTTATCAAAAGTATCAAAGGCTTTGGAAATGCGGGTGCCAATTTCTTCTTCTACAATTTTATGTACTTCTTCATAAGGAATGGGCGCTACGTCATCCTGAAGGGTTGCAAGTTCTTTTAAATAAGCATCGGGCAATAAATCTGGACGTGTAGAAAGAAGCTGGCCCAGTTTTATGTAAGTGGGCCCCATGTTTTTAAGGTCTTCTACAAGTTCTTGCGGGGTCTGTTCAAAGTTCTCATCACCGTTCCCCTCATTTCCCTCCATAGCATTGGAGGCTGTTTTACGAAAAAGATCGCTTTGCCAGTACTTCAGCATAAAACTTATAAACTTCCGGTAGCGGTCCAGGTTATTAGGTAGAACAGACATATTTTTTAGTTAATTATGGGGCTTGTCGTTTGGTTATAAATGAACAAATACAAATTACAAGGCTTTGTATTAATCAGCAAGAGAATGAGAAATATTTAACGATTAAGCCTTACAGCGAAAGTATTTTATTAATATGATTAATGTTGGATGGATTTCCGAAGAGATAAAGAAGATCGTCCTGTAAGATCACCGTTTTGGTAGAAATTTCTGTCAGGTAATTATTTTCCCTTTTTATGGCCAGGACTGTTACCCTGTAATTTTTTCCCATCCCGGATTCCTTGATCGTTTTTCCCACGATTTTTTTGTTGTTTCGTCTAACAGTAAGCGTGGCAATTTCCTTATTCGGTATATTTAGATGCTGTAAATTAGGGTTGTGAGGTTTGCCTTTAAGAGAAGTAAGCATTGCATAGTCTGAAGAACGAATATTGTCTGTGAAAGCCTGGATTTCATCAAAAGGGACCAAATATTTCTTCAGTACACGGGTAAAAATTTCTATAGAAGTTTCAAATTCTTCGGGAATTACTTCATCAGCACCAAGACGTATGCTTTCTTCAATTTCACTTACATAGCGCGTTCTTACAATTATAAAAGCGGTTTGGGTGAAAAGCCGTATACTGCTAATTATTTTATGTGTGGCGGCGGGATCTGAAATGGCAATAACCACCACCCGCGCTTCCTGCACATGCACATGTTTTAAAATAGTAGGATTGGTCGCGTCACCAAAAACAATTGGCTCTCCCTTTGCTTTGGCTTTATCAAAGGAATCTGGCTCCATGTCGACAATTACGTATGGGATATTTGCATTTTTGGCGGCCTTACCAATGTTTCCGCCGTTGATCCCATAACCGATAATGACAAGGTGATCGTGCAGATTTTCTTCTGAAAATTCTTCATTATTAGCATTCTTTTTAATATTCTCCAGCCGTTTTCTTACTGCAGAAGGGATGGGAGCTTTAAGAATGGAATATGTAATTTTTGAAGAATAGGAAATAAAGAACGGCGTTAGTCCCATGCTTATAATTGAAATAGCCAGGAAATACTGATAAATATTCTCCGGAATTAATCCGTTATCCAATCCCACACCCGAGAGGAGGAGCGAAAATTCCCCAACCTGAAACAGGCTGAAAAGTGTCATAAAGATAGTCCGTGGCTTATATTTTAAGATAAGTGTCGTTAGTCCCACAACGAGCATTTTAAGCGCAACCACGGCCACGACAAGTAATAAAATATAGCCGATATTGTTAAAAAAGAAGTTGAGGTTGAGGAGCGTTCCTACTGAAATAAAGAAGAAGCTTATAAAAATTTCTCTGAAGGGAAGCACATTTGCGGTAGCCTGGTGACTGTAATCAGATTCAGAAATAATTAACCCTGCAAAAAAAGCACCAAGAGCCAGGGAAAGCCCCACAGACGAGGTTAGCCAGGCAATCCCAAAACAAAAAACAATAACAGTAAGAATAAAAAGTTCCTGATTTTTAGTTTTCACCACCCATTCAAAAACTCTTGGCACTACATATTTCGCCAATAAAATAATCACTATTCCAACTAATATCACTTTTATAGTGAGAATACCAATCGTCTCCAGGATATTATCAGATTTACCTGCCAAAAGCGGAGTAAATAGCATCATGGGAACTACAATAATATCCTGAAATATTAGAATAGCCACTCCAATCCTGCCGTGAGGTGCAGTAATTTCCCCTTTTTCCTGAAGTAATTTCAGGACAATCGCAGTACTACTTAACGAAAATAAGAATCCCAGAAAAATAGAAGTGTTTAACGGAAGGCCTAAAAAAGTAGCAACAAGCGTAGTGAACAATATGGTGCCTCCTACCTGCAGCCCACCGCCAAAAATAATTGTATTTTTTATTGATGCCAGGCCCTTTAAGGAAAGTTCAATTCCAATGACAAAAAGCAAAAAAATAATTCCAATTTCCGAAAGTAATTCTACTTCGTGCCGGGAACTTATAAGGTTAAACGCATGTGGACCTGCAATAATTCCGGCAAGCAAAAACCCCAAAATGGAGGGAACTTTTATTTTTTGGAATGCCAGGATAATAAGGATCGATAACCCTAGAATTAATACAATATCCTGTAGGATAGGAATTTCCATGCAGTAAGAAGTGGTTTTAGCTGGTTAATTTAAAAATTCAATTTAGGAGATTTGCCTGAATTAAAATAAAAAAAGCGGTAGTATCTACCACCGCTTTTCAACTTATTTCAAGGAAAATCTTTTATGATTTTAACCAGGCGTATCTAAGTTCAATTTGGTCACTATCAGCATTCTGTATTTCCACTAAACGCATTCCCGGTGCAGTTGGTGCAACAATGGTAGATTCTACAAGCATTTCTTCACCATCCCTTACAATCGTCATTGTGATGGGATCTCCTTCTTTCCAGTTTTGGGAAGTAGTTATAAGGTCATAAATATTTTCGCGGGTATACTTCGTACCGTCAATACTCTGGATCATATCACCACCTTGCAGTCCTAAATCCTGAAGAAAAGAATTCATTTCCACATCATTTCTTACCAGTATATTTCCCTGCGGATTTACAGTAATGTAAGGCGTAGTTTGATTTTTTAGAAAATAACCCACAGGGATCTGATCTTCCCTCATTTCCAGGCCTACTTTTTCAAAAAACTCTGAATAAGGAATTGGGGTTGTTCCAATCACATAATTATCAAAGAAATTTTGAATTTCAGGATAAGTAAGCTCAACAATATCAGCAAAAAGTTCATCATCATTAAACGGCCTGTCTTTTCCGTATTTTTCCGTAAGTTCCTTCATAAGATCAAGTACACCCATGCTGCCACCGCTAAGTTCTCTTAAACGAATATCCAGTGCCATGCCTATTAATGCTCCTTTTTGATAAACATTAGCATAATTTTTCTGATATTCCTCTTCTAGGATGTTTTCACTCATCACGGTAAAAGACATGGTGTCGTTATATCGTTTTGCCGCCTCAATCTTTTCATTAATCCTGTCGTAAAAATCCTGATTGTCTATTAAGTCCTGATTTACCTGGAAAAGATTTGCAAAATATTCTGTGATCCCTTCGTACATCCAAAGATGTTTGGACATTTGAGGATCATTATAATCAAAATAATGGATTTCCTGAGAATGCACCCCAAGTGGTGTGATGATATGAAAGAATTCATGCGAAACAATATCGGTAAGACTTTCATTTAAAGCTTCTTCTTCCATAACTTCCGGCATCACTACCACGGTAGAAGTATGGTGCTCTAAAGCGCCAAAATTTCCTGCATCGTCCTCTCCCGGTGTAGCCGATAAATAAAGGAGGATAGCATATTTATCAGTACTGTTAATATCGCCTAAAAAGTTCTTTTGCGCAGTGATCATTCTCCTCATTGCAGGTGCAAAAGTTTCTGCTGAAAATTTGTCGTTTGGAGAATACACATCAAGTAACACCTTCATTCCCTGTACATCAAAACTCACCGTGTCCGGCTCGGCATACATTATAGGATTGTCGGTAACTTCAAAATACCGGTTCAGGTTGTAAATATCTGTTTTAGCTGTAGCGTCTTCTGCAGAAGTAGTCTCTGAAATTTCCAGTGCACTTCCGCCAACAAGGTCTGAAGGTCTTTTGATCTCTACACGATATTTTTTCTCCTGCATGTTTTCAAAATATCCAACAAATCCGTGCAGGTTAAGCAGAAAGTTTTGGTCCTCAAGGATATTTGTACCGGCCATAGAATAAATTCCGCCTTCTCCCTGTACATCAAACGTATCGTTCACCCAATAAGTAATTTTATCGAGGTTTTTAGCATCGGGAATGCTCCAGCTATTTTCGTCCAGTTGTACAATTTCCAGTTCGTTTCCTTTATAATCAAAAGCTTTTAAATCTTCGGAATATTTACCGTAGTTGGAAGTAGAGTAGGTGCCGGGCACTGTCTTCGGAATGTAAAATGTAGTAGTTTCCGTAGTAAATTCTGCAGGATCGATGCTCACCATTACCCGGTCATCCTGAACATTTACAAGGTCGAGTTTGGTAACAATCGGTTGTTCTTCAGCAATTGTACTTTGAGTGGTTTTACACCCAAAAATGGCAAATGACATTGCCAGTGCATAAATTAATTTTTTCATTCTGAAATGTGGTTTTATTTGTAAGACTGAAATTTCTGCGGAAAGTTACGAATCTCTACTCTATTTAACGATCTTCAGTAACGTTAACACGTTGTTAACGTATAAATAAGACGAATAACTTCAGAAAATGAAGAAATTACCTCTTCTTCCAAAAGATTATAAGCTGATAATTGCCATTTTAGATTTACGTAAGATCTCACAGGTTTTCAAGACATGTAAGATCTGATATGAGCAGGCCGAAAATTGACATTTTTTAAATTCCATAGTAAAACAGTAAATGAGTTAAAGAGTAAAAAAAGGTTCGCTAAAAATTGCAGGACGAAAATTATCATTTTTCAACTCCTCTTTTCCGAATGAAAAGAGATCTTGCAGAACCAGATTTTTCCTGCAAGGTTTTTAAAACCTTGTAGGTTTCAGCAGAATTACTTCAGCTTCAAAAACTGGTGGCCTAAAATTGCCAATTTCAGGCATATACCTAAAATTAAAAAATACAAATTCAGCACAAAAAAAAGAGATTGCCCGCAGGACAACCTCTTTTCAAAAATTAATATCCGAATAGGATTAAGCTCTAATATGGCCTTCTCCTAGTACATAATATTTATTGGTAACCAGTTGTTTTAGACCTAAAGGCCCTCTGTGATGCAGTTTATCTGTACTAATTGCCAGCTCTGCGCCAACGCCCATTGCACCACCATCGGTAAACCTGGTGGAAGCATTATGGTAAACGGCTGCACTATCTACCTGTTCCATAAACTTCAAAGCTTCAACTTTATCTGTTGTGATAATTGAAGCAGAATGTCCTCCAGAGTATTTGTTGATCGTTTCAATAGCGGCATCAAGTTGTGACGCACCACCAATTACCACTTTCATTGCCAGAAATTCTTCGTACCAAACGTCTTCTGAAGGTATTTTGTCTTCATCATTAAGTACTTTGTGAATTTCTTCGTCTACCAGGATTTTTACTCCGTTTTCCCTGAACATTTGCTGAAGTTCACGAAGTTTATTCTCATAATCCGGAAGGTTTCGGCTTACCAGTACTTTATCCAATGCATTACAACCAGATATTTTGTCGATCTTGGCATTCAGCATTACTTTCTTGGCGATTTCAAAATCGGCATTTTCAGAAACATACAGGAAGTTATTTCCACGACCGCTAACAAGAACAGCACCTGTCGCGTGTTCTTTTACAAAAGCGATTAATCTTTCTCCACCTCTTGGCACGATAAGGTCTAGCTTTTCCGGTGGATTTTTTAAGAATTCCTGAGTTTCCTGTCGGTTTAAGTGCAGCAATTGTATCCAGCTTGTATCCAGATCGTTTTCCAAAAGCGCCTTATGCCAGCACTCCTCGAGGATTTTATTACTGTTTATGGCTTCTTTACCACCTTTTAAGTAAATCTTGTTATTTGCTTTAAAGGCAAGTACGGCTGCTTCTATCGTAACATCTGGTCTTGATTCGTAAATGATCATAATGTTCCCGAAAGGAGCAGTTTTATTGGTAATTGCCAGGCCGCTATCCAATTTTCTATGCTCAATCGTTTGGCCAACAGGATCGTCCTGTTCCATCACTTCTTTAACAGACTGGATCATGCCGTCAACTTTCTTATTGTTCACAATTAGCCTGTCGTACATTGCTCCTTCGGTTTCCCCAAATGCAATGAGGTCTTTTTGATTTGCAGCAACTATTTCTTCGCGTCTTTTATCCAGGATATTTATCATGGATTTTAAGACATTGTTCTTTGTTTTTGTGTCTATTAATATCATTGCTATAATTTTTTTAGTTCTACTTATTTATTTATGCGGTAAACTTTGTACCTACGGGTTTACCAGCCACAATATCCAATATTACATTTTCGTTTTTTCCATTTGCGATATAGGTTGTAATATTCTTGGAAGCGGTACTTTTAGCGATTTTAATTTTGGACTCCATACCGCCACGGCCTTCACCTTCACCTTTTCCAGATTCCTGTACGTATTTTTCAACGTTTTGATCAACCTGAACTTTATTTAGCTTTTCTGAATCTTCATCATCCGGATGGCCCGTGTAGAGTCCGTCAGTATCACTAAGGATAATAAGAGAATCGGCTCCAATCAATTCTGCCACGAGACTTGCCAGTTCATCATTATCCGAAAACATAGACATGGTTACTGATACCGCGTCATCTTCATTCGCAATAGGAATTATTCCTTCAGACAATAATGATTCATAACAGTTAATCATATTTTCCCTGTGGATACCGGGACTAAAATCTCTTTTTGTAGCCAAAACCTGTGCGCAGCGCATTCCGTAGTCATGGAAAATACTATAATAATGCCGCATCATACGAGGTTGTCCTACTGAAGAAAATACCTGCCTTCTTTTAGACGGATCTGTAATATTTATTTCTCCGAGTATTTCTTTACCGGCAATCGCAGAACCTGAAGAAACAAGTACTACATGAACATCCTGCTCATATAAAGTGGCGATTTGCCTTACCAGGTTTTTTAATACCGGGCCTACTATTCTATTATCTTTATTGGTCATTACGTTGGTTCCGACCTTTACAACTATTCTTTTCTTATCCATTTTTTCGATTTTACAGATAATAATTAAATTATGCTTCTTCTTTTCCAAGTTCAACCGCCCTGTCAAATGCTGCGTAAGCGGCTTCTTTAATAAGTTCTTTAACGTTGTTATCTTCCATAGAATCCAATGCTGCCCTGGTGGTCCCTCCTTTGGAAGCGACCCTTTCCATCCAGGTATTTGGAGAAAGATCTGACTGGTTAAAGAGCTCTACAGCCCCTTCAAAAGTCTGACTTACAAGAACTTTGGAATCGTGTTGTGAGAAGCCCATTTTTAACGCTGCTTCCAACATAGATTGCATAAAATAAAACACATAAGCCGGTCCACTTCCAGAAATTCCTGTTGAAGCGTCTATAAAGTTTTCATTCTTTACCCTTATAGATTCTCCTGTAGTGTCCAGGAGATTTCTAATCATTAAAAGCTCTACCCTGGAGACTTCCTGTGCTTCTGTATAGGAGGTAACTCCTTTTCCTACCTGGGCCGGCAGGTTAGGCATAGATCTTACTACTTTTTTTACATCAAGACCGTCCTGTATTTTTTTAATAGTAATTCCCGCCATTAGTGATACAAATATCTGCTGGCTATTTACGTATGGTTTAATCTCTTCGAAAAGGCCTTCACAGTGGTAGGGTTTTACAGCCAGAAAAACAACGTCGGCTTCAGGAAGGCAGTCTTCAATCTTGTCAAAAACATCAAAATGATCAATACTGCTTAAAGATGTTAATACTTCTGCTGACTTGTCAAAAATCATCAGGTTTTTGCGATTTAGCATGCTCGATTGTGCCATGCCTTCCGCATAAGTAAGACCCATATTTCCTGCTCCGATAACTAGTACTTTCATTTCTATTTATTTGGTTAATTAATTTTCAGATTTTTAATTTAAAAAATAATTCTTTCCGTTAGGGTTCAAACATCATGCAAGCATTCCGAAAAAAGGGATTTCCCGCATGCCGAACCGGTTATAAGTTAGCTTAAATAGAGCGAATCGCAAAAATCAAGATTGTAAAAAAGATGGAAAATTAGGCATCTTTAGGTTTTACGATCAAAAAAACATCTGGCTCAGCCTACGTATATAAGACCTTGGTGGGAAAAAAAGATGGAAGACGACGAAATGGAAATCAAAAGAGTAACAAATAAAGGGCAAATAAAGAGAATCCTTTTTTTGAATTCATAATTCTTAAACGCTATAAGTTACGGTTTGGCAGAAATCTGCAATAATGGCAGTATTTCCTGCTTTTTTGTATGATTTTGGTCAAGTCCAAAGCTACTTACAAAGGAATAAATTTATTGGAAACTGGTAATTTTTGTGGTTACCATCAACAGTCAATGCAGAAATTCCACAGCTATATTTCCGTAGCTTTTTGAAGCCATAATCAAGCAGAACGTTAGTTTTAAGATGTGATTAACACTTTTTAACATTAGACAGAGTTAAATTGTGATCTTTTAAGAATTTTACTATTATATTTAAAGGTCTATAAGAGTAATAGGCGCAACTTTTGTTTGATATAGGTTCATAATTGTGCGAAATCACTAAGTAATAGTGGGTATTAACGATTATTTTTGATCTTTTTAATTCTTTCTTAAAAAGAACTACGCCAATCACAATGACTAAAAATGATAATATTCTGACTCAAATTTCTACAACCCACGTACCTGTTGAGAACTCCAGGATAATTGCCGTAGGGGCAAGCGCAGGAGGTCTGGAGGCTTTGCAGGATTTTTTTAGTAATATTTCTGAAAAAGATAATAGTACTTATGTTGTAATTCAGCATCTTTCACCGGATTATAAGAGTATGATGGGGGAAATTTTGTCTAAAACGGCAAAACTTCCTATAGTACAAATTAGTAACAGGATGGAGATACTTCCGGGGAAAATTTATTTAATTCCGCCGGTAAACAACTTAATGATTGAAGATGACAAGCTTCACCTTCTAAAGAAACCAAAAGATCAAAAATTAAATTTACCAATAGATATCTTCCTCACTTCCCTTGCCAAGTTCAAGAAAGATAAGGCAATTGCGGTGATTCTAAGTGGTACGGGTAGCGATGGTACAAGAGGAATTAGAGCAATTAAGGAAGCGAATGGTATGGTGATGGTGCAGGATCCTGCTGAAGCTAAATTTAACGGGATGCCTCACAGCGCCATTAATACAGGCCTGGTAGATTACGTATTACCTGTTGCTTCTATGGGTTCAGAATTGTCAAATTTTATTAATGCCCCTACCGTAGTAAATTTTTCTGAAGAAGATTTTGAATATGATGGAAATTCCCTCTCAAAAATTCTTGATCTCATTAACAGAGAAACTGAACTCGATTTCAGCGAATATAAATATTCTACTTTGGCCAGGAGGATTGCCAGGCGCGTAAATGTTTGCAAGTGCAGCTCTTTGGAAGATTATTATGAAATTTTAAAATCCAATCCAGAGGAGGTTGGCTTTTTATACAGGGAGTTTCTTATTGGAGTAACTAAATTTTTTAGAGACTCCAAAGTATGGGAATTAATGGAGGATGAAGTTATTCCTGAAATTTTGAATAAAAAGAAAGATGGGGATATCCTAAAAGTTTGGGATGTGGCCTGTAGTACAGGAGAGGAAGCCTATTCTTTAGGAATGCTAATAAGCGAGGAGCTTGAGAGACAAAATAAAGACATTGAAGTAAAAATATTTGCTACAGATATTGCAGAGAAGCATCTTGAAATAGGTAGTAAAGCTTTTTATCCTGAAAGTATTATCGCAGATATAGCACCTAACCTTGTTCAAAAATACCTGGTTAGCAGGACAAACGGTTATCAAGTTGTGGAGAGAATACGCAGGATGGTGATTTTTTCTAAGCATAACGTGATTAAAAATCCACCGTTTAGCAGGATGGACATGGTGTTGTGTAGAAATCTTCTTATTTATTTCCAACCTTCTATTCAGCAAAAGGCATTAAATGTCTTGCACTACGGATTAAAAGAAGACGGGTATTTAGTTTTGGGAACGAGTGAGAGCGTACAGAGCCATCAGGACTATTTTGAGGATGTAAGCAGGAAGTGGAAAATTTTTCGCAACGTTAACCCGCGCAGGAGTATAGAGGTAGAAACCCTTCGTTCCTCAGCAGCCCGGGTTCACAAAAAATCGAAGATCAAGAAAAATAGAAAAACAGATACGCCGGTCAACAATACCAAAAACAAATATGTCCTCGAGCTTAATGAAGCTATTCTGGAACAGTTTGGTGGAGCAAGCGTTTTTGTAGATTCAGAATATAATATTCTTCAGGCAATTGGGGAATTTAGAAAATATGCTAATCTTCCTGTGAGTGGTTTTTCCATAAACCTCATGGATATGATTGGTACAGACCTTAAACATGTCCTTTTATCTACAATAAAGAAAGCCAGGAACGAAAATACAAAAGCGATATACAGGGATGCCGTATATAAACATCAGGGAGAAACGAAGGCGCTGGATTTAATTGTAAAACCTTTTGTACAGGAGCAATTGGATGATGATGTTAATTTTGTGCTCACGTTTATTGAAAAGGAAGTAGATCATTCCAAAATAAAAGAGGTAGAAAAGGTAACCCTTAGCAGCAGAACCGAACAACATATTGCAGAACTGGAAGATGAGCTGAAGAAAACCAAGGAAGACCTTCAGCATTCCTTACAGGAAATTGAAAGGAGCAATGAAGAACTTCAGTCTGCAAATGAAGAGTTGCTGGCTTCCAATGAGGAACTGCAAAGTACCAATGAAGAGCTACAGAGTGTAAATGAAGAGATAAATACAGTAAATGCCGAAAATGTTCAGAAGATGGACGATTTGGCCGCTCTAAATGCAGATATGAACAACCTGCTGGAAAGCACCCAGATAGGGACGATTTTCCTGGACAGTGAGCTGAGAATCAGGAAATTTACACCTTCAATTAAAGAACATTTCAGCTTTCTTAATTCCGATGAAGGGAGACCCATAGAACATTTCGTAAGTAGTATCGGTAAGGCGAACCTAATTGAGCGTTGCAAAAGGGTTCTTAAAAGCGGAAAGACCCTGGAGAAGCAAATTTTCTCCAAACAGGGAAAACCCTATTTAAGACGAATTTCAGCATACCGTAATTCCGCCGGAAGAATAAGCGGAGTCGTGGTTACTTTTATAGATATTGAAATGCTTGAAAAATCTCGCGGGAAATTAATTGCGAGCGAAAAACGATTTAAGTCTTTCTACGAGGAAGATCCCGTTATGCATTTCAGTATTGATCCAAGTACTTCTGAAGTTGTACAGTGTAATACCGAAGCAGTGGAGAAACTGGGCTACGCATCCAAAACTGAATTAATAGGAAAACCGTTTTTTGAACTTTACAATGCAGATTACCAGGTGGAAGCACTACGACTGAATAAAATATTCAGGGAAAAAGGGGAATTGAAGAATGTAGAGCAGGACATGGTAACGAGGTCTGGAGAGGTTATTCCTATAATAATGAATGCTACCGTAGAAATGGACGGTGATGGGAATGGAGTTACTCATAGATTCACCTGTGTGGATATTTCTGCATTAAAACGTGCTCAGGAAGAGCTAAAAGAACAAAAGGCAGATCTTATAAGAGCAAACCGGGACCTGGAACAATTTGTTTCTATTTGTTCCCATGATTTGCAGGAACCTTTATCCACCATTAAATTTGGTAGTGATATTTTGGGGAAAATCTATGCTTCAAAACTTGATGATAAGGGCAGGGAGTATCTTTCATATATAGATGAAGCTTCCAACAGGTTGGCCAATCAGATAAAGGCACTGCTGGATCATTCCAGGATTGGAAGGAATACCAAAAAGACACTTGTTAATACCAAAGAAGTGGTTGAAGTTGTGAAGTATGACTTAGGTAAGAGAATCCGCGACACACGGGCTAAAGTGCATGTAGGTTCTTTACCTAAAGTAAAAGCTTATGAAGTGGAATTAAGGCTGCTTTTTCAGAATTTACTAAGTAATGCTTTAAAGTATAAGGCAAAGGACCGTGATCCCGAAATCAGGATTTCAGCTTACCAGGAAGGAGATTACTGGGTCTTTTCTGTAATGGACAACGGGATTGGTATTTCTGAAGAAGATCAAAAAGAAATTTTCACCATTTTTAACCGCGTTCCTACTGAAGAAAAATATGAGGGAACCGGGGTAGGACTGGCTCATGTAGAAAAAATAGTTCTATTACATGAAGGAACATTATGGGTCGATTCACAACCGGGTGTTGGAAGTACTTTTTACTTCAAGATTAAAAGAAAATAATTTATGGCTGTAGACCTTGATGGGCCTGGTGAAGTGAACATAACCAATTGCGATAGAGAACCCATTCATATTATTCCACAATCCCAGGCACACGGGGTGATCCTTATCTGTAACAAATTAGATTTTAAAATTACCCAATGCAGTAGAAATATAGAAGAATTACTGGGTTTTAAATTTCAGGATGTTCTGTCCAGGCCACTTTCTGCAATATTACCTTTAGAAGAAGTTAAGAAGCTGCAAAAAAATCTTTCAGAAGAAAATACATTGCTTCCGGGGGAAGTTAGTTTAAACGGCTCGCGGTTTTTTATGATTCCGCATATCTCGGGAGATCATCTTGTGCTGGATATAGAACCTTCCGGTGATTTTATAGATCCAATAATTTTTCAGGAACAGCTAACAAAAATCCTTAATGAAATTGATGAGACAAACTCTGTTGCAGAGATGTGTCAGCAGGCTGTGTCGCTGGTCAAATATTTGTTCGATTATGATCGCGTAATGATGTACCGGTTTGACGAAGAATGGAATGGAGAGGTGGTAGCTGAGGTAAAGGAAAAGGAGTTGGAAAGTTGGCTGGGATTAAATTATCCCGCAACAGATATCCCAAAACCGGCGCGCGAAATATTTCTTAAACAAGGCGTGCGTATCATCAGTGACGTTCACTATAAAGCTTCTGAAATTCAGCCGCCTGTTTCACCAATTACGAATAGGCCGCTTAACATTTCAAAATCAGAGTTGCGGGGAGTTTCACCTATTCATATAGAATATTTAAAGAACATGAAGGTTGGAGCTTCTCTTACTGCTGCCATTATCTTAAACGGAAAACTGTGGGGTCTTTTGGCTTGCCATCACTCCCGTCCAAAATTTGTCAATTATCACCAGAGGCAGTCTTGTAAATTTCTTACACAAATTTTTTCCAATAAACTGGCCCAAAGAACTTCTGATACTTTTTTAAAGGAAAGAGAAAAGTCTGAAAAGATTAGAAAAGAACTGGTTTCACATTTATATTCACATTCTGATATTGCGAAGGCGCTAACCGTTTACAATCCCGGTTTTACCGGTATTGTAAATTGTGGTGGCGGTGCTGTTTACTATAAAGGGAATTTGAGCCTTGCCGGTAATACCCCAAAGCAGGAAGATGTTATTTCTCTAATCTTTGATTTTCTTAATAATAAGAATGAAAGGCTTTTCCAAAGCAAAAACCTCTCAAAGCATTATGCTCCTGCTGAAAAATTTAAAGAAACCGCTTCCGGAATATTAACTGTGAGAATAGGAGAGGAAGATGAGGGATTTATCATGTGGTTTAGACCGCAAAGCTCCAATACAGTAAGTTGGGGAGGTAACCCGAAGAAGAATGGAGTTGTAAAAGATGGAATAGAATATTTAAGCCCCAGAAAGTCTTTTGAACGCTGGACGCAGGAAGTATCTGGCGTGGCTTCAAATTGGGAAAAATATGACCTGGAGGCTGCAATGGCCCTTCAGGACAGTCTCACCCATTTTCTAGTGAAAAAGCAAAAGAACGAAATTGAAGAATTAAATAATAGCCTCTCTGAAGCAAATAAAGAGCTTAAAACCTTTAGTTACAGCGTCTCTCATGATTTAAGAGCGCCTTTGCGGGGTATAGAAGGCTTTGCGAATATTTTATCTGAAGAATATTCATCAAAACTTGATGATTTTGGACAAAATGCCTTAAAAAGTATTACGACATCTGTAGAAAAGATGGATTTGCTGATAGAAGAGATCCTTTCATACGCCAAAGTAGGACAAACAGAGCTTGTTAAGCAGAAATTTTCATTAAAAGAGCTGGTTAAAGAAATAATTCTAACCAAAGATTTAGAGATTCAATTTCCCAACGCAAAAATAAGTGTAGGTCGAAATTTGCCAAATATCGAGGCAGACCGGCGGATGATTTCGCAGTTGATGAATAATCTTATCGGTAATGCCCTTAAATATTCTTCAGCAAAAAAACAGCCCGTTATCGAAATTGGATCTATGACGAAAAATTCAGAAACTGTAATTTTTGTAAAGGATAATGGTATTGGTTTTGATCCTGAACAAGCCGATAAAGTTTTTGAAATTTTCTCCCGTCTTGCAGGAGCCGGATACCAGGGATCTGGGGTAGGTCTTGCCATTGCAAAAAGGGTGGTGGAGAAGCATAAAGGAAAAATTTGGGTAGAAACCGTTCCCGGGAGTGGTACTACTTTTTTCTTTTCATTAAAGGAAGGATAGCGGGTTTTTGACGGTGTTCTTTTTTTTACTAATTTCAGCAGAATTTCTGGCAATGATTAAAACAGCTTTACGAATATTACTGGTCGAAGATCTAAAGACTGATGCTGACCTTATTAGCTATCACATTAGGAAAATTGTGGAGAAGCCAGAAATAAGAGTAACAGATAATCTTGAGGAGGTATCTGAACTTTTACAGAATTTTGCACCAGATGTAATTTTATCAGACTATAATTTACCGGCCTGTACAGGCCTTGATGTGCTTGGGCTGGTTAAGGATTTTGATGCCGGTATACCGTTAATTTTTGTCACCGGAACTATTGACGACGATGAGTTGGCAGCTAATACCATTCTCACCGGGGCTGCGGGGTTTGTCCTTAAGAAGCATATGAAAGTAATGGGTGATAAATTAAGGCCCTTATTTAAGCAGGTAGTTTTTAATATGATTGAAAAGGAAGAATTGAGGGAGAAAATAAGGCAAAACAAAATTGCGGTGAACCAGATATACAGATATCTTGATGGTTTTGAAGCCGATAGTGAAGAACAGCGGAATTATCTCACCAAAATAAGACAAAATATTGACCAGATTAAATTAGAAAGAGATGCTGACTGATTTAAGAGAAGCTACTACAGAACTCCACAGGCAAATAGAAGAGGAAAACACTGCCGGTAGAATAATGGACCACAGTATCTCTATGGAAGAGTATAAAAACCTGCTTTTTCAAAATTATGTGGCATATGCCATTTCTGAAAAAGAAATTTCTGCACAACTTTCAGGTTATAAAGGAACTAAACATAAGGAATTGGAAAAAGACCTGGAGCAGCTAAGCGTGCCGGTTAAAATTCCTTCTTTTCCCGGAGACAATTTTTCTTGTAATTCGGAAGCGGAAGCACTTGGAGCGGCTTATGTTGTGGAAGGTTCTGCTATGGGAGGGATG
>NZ_JAVRHP010000229.1:0-1547 GCF_031846505.1 Autumnicola edwardsiae | reverse complement strand
AATCAATAGAGGTTCAATAATCGACACCTACGAGCTGGTTTCTACCGGAAACTTGATTATGGTTGACCGAAACTTTCCCAACAATCCACACGGACTTTTGATTACCAACTATTTCGAAAACACCTTAAAGAAAATATCAGATGAAAACTGAGCCGACCTGCCTACCGTCAGGCAGGTAATCGGCACTTAAAAACTCACTCTTATGAAAGTAGAAAAAAACAAGATTGTATTTGCAGCGGTATTGGCCGTGATTTTCATATTCCTTATTTCCTATTCGGTAATGGTAATGGGCGATGATGAAAGTGAAACGGAAAACCTTAAACAGACATTAGTTCCCGATTTGGAAAAAGACCAAAAAGAGTATGATTCCAAACTGGATGCAATTAACGACTTGAAAAAAGTACGTGAAAACAATGCACCCAGCATCTATGATGAAAAGCTGATTGATTCCTTGGGATTTTACGACCCAGATTTACCAGAACGGGAAAAAGAACGTATCGTAGATAGTATCTATGAAGCTGGCAAAATTCAATATTCCGAAAAGCGATACCAAAATTTGGGACAGAAAAGAACTGCTCGCAAAGTGGTATCAACAATAGATTCTGCTGAAGTAAAGCGGGAACAAAAAATCCAAGCTAAAGAACTGGGCTTGGAACATCAGTTGTTCTTCGCTGCTGCACCGAAACCCAATGAAATTTCAATAATCGGAAATACAGATGAAACAATTTACGTGGTAGTAGATGGCGACCAAGTTGTAAAAGCGAATACCAGATTGCGAATGCGCCTGACCAAAGCTGCTACCATCAATGGTAAGCTGATGCTCAAGAATACACCTGTGTTTGGATTTATCAGCTTTCAGCCTAATCGGGCTTTAATTGAAATTGAAAACATAAAGCACCATCCCACAAAACTCAAAGCTTTTGATTTGTCTGATGGTAGTGAAGGCATCTACGTAGAGAACAATTTTCGGGCAGAAGCCACCACCGAAGTCTTGGACGATATTATTGGCGATATCAACATACCCACAGTACCGCAAGTAGGTGGTGTTACAAAAGTGTTAAGGCGAAGCAACCGAAACGTGAAAGTTACGGTATTGAACAATTACAGATTAATTCTAAAACCTAAATTATGAGAACATTTATCCTAATATTGGCGGTGTTGATTTCCGCTTCCGCGAAAGCACAACAGCAACCCATACCACTCGACACTATTTATGCAAACGATACCAAAAACGTTGCGCTATTTTTTCCTGAGCCAATCCGTCAAGGCATAACTGGTTCAGACAATTTTGTTTTTACATACAACCGTGAAAAAGAACAGTATTTTGGGCTTCTTCAAGCAAAGCCTGGGAAGGAAAGTAATTTGCTGGTAGTCAATAGAAATGGTTCAATTTTTTCGTATATTGTAAGGTATAAAAAACAGCTTTCTAAGCTCAATTATTTCATTCCGCTATCCAATAGTATCGGTAATGAAAAACCGTTTGTAAAGGATTCGGTTCTTGTTGAATCTTCTGAAGAACTTGTAGATAACAGCACCTATTATTACCA
>NZ_JAVRHP010000228.1:0-1560 GCF_031846505.1 Autumnicola edwardsiae | reverse complement strand
TGGATACACTGGAGCATGCTGACCCCCCTAAAGCCCAGACAATAGGTAGCTGCCGTTCTGGCGGATGCTGACCCCTCTTAGAAAAAATAAGATAGCTAAATTTTAGATTATTCCGGAGCATGTTGACCCCTCTGGATGATTTATTTGGGAGCATGTTGACCCCCCTTGGCTATTTTTTTTCTGGTTTTGGTTTATTTGGTGAATACCATCAAAAAGATAATTAATGGCTGGAAAACCAAAACCAATGAGTCAAGTAAAACAAATACTTCGCCTGCACCAACAGGGAAAAGGAAAAAAAACCATTGCCAAGGCCCTGTCTATCAGTAGAAATACTGTGAAAGATTATATTCAAAAAGCTATAGAAAGCAATATCTTAATAGATGTTTTATTGGCTTTGGAAGATCCTGTATTAGAGGGAAAATTATGTTCTGGAAACCCTGCCTACAAAGACGATCGTTACGATCAGCTCAAACCCCAACTGGATTATTTTAGCAAAGAACTCAAGAAAGTAGGTGTTAACCGCCAAGTGCTGTGGGAAGAATATAAAGCTGGCAACTCCAATCCTTACAGCTACGGCCAGTTCTGTTACCATATTCAGCAATACCTGCGCAGTGGCAAACCATCCATGGTACTGGACCATAGACCAGGTGATAAACTGTATGTGGATTTTGCTGGGAAACTCTTATTTTATGTTGACAGGCAGACCGGAGAAGAAATTAAAGTTCAGATTTTTGTGGCCTGCCTGCCGTATTCCGACTATTGCTTCGCTATGGCTGTACCCAGCCAAAAGATGGAAGATTTTATTTATGCCCTGGGTTGTTGTTTAAAGGATCTTGGCGGAGTACCGCAAACCCTGGTCCCGGATAACCTTAAAGCTGCCGTAATTAAAGCCGATTCCTATGAACCAGATATAAACCAGGCCATGGAGGATTTTGCCAATCATTTTGGAACTTCGGTGACTCCAACGCGTCCCAGAAAACCTCAGGATAAAGGTTTAGTGGAGAACCAAGTGAAGCTTATCTATAGCCGGGTATACGCTAAACTTCGCAACCTTACTTTTTTTGATCTTCCTTCACTGAACCAGGCTATTGCCCAGAAAGTTAAAGATCATAACCAAACCCGTATGCAGCAAAAAGAATACTGTAGGGAAGAGAAATTCCTGGCTGATGAGAAACATACCCTACAGCCTTTGCCTGCAGAACCTTTCGAGATCAAGTACTATAGAGAGCATAAGGTAGCCAAAAACAATCATATCTACCTGGGTATGGATAAGCATTATTACAGCGTACCCTTCACCTATATCGGGATGAAAGTTAAGGTGATCTACACCCGATCCCTGGTAAAGATATACCACAAAGCCAATCTGATTGCCACACATCCCAGGAACCACCGGAAAGGCGGGTATACCACCCGCAAGGAACATCTGTGTTCTCATCATCAGTACTACAAAGAACGAAGCCCTACGTATTACATGCAACGCGGCTACAATCATTCAGAGACCCTGTATCAGTATATGGAGGCTTTATTCAAACAAGATAAATATCCCGAGCAACTTTACAA
>NZ_JAVRHP010000227.1:0-1576 GCF_031846505.1 Autumnicola edwardsiae | reverse complement strand
ACCTGGTCATAGCCTTTTATTTCTTTTTCTTCTTTCCCGCAAAAGGATCTATGGAAAACCCTACGTTAAAATACCCGGTTGGATCCTGTTCGTTGCTATAGATATAGTCTCCGGTAGGTTCTCCTTTTTCTGTTAGACGGTTACTTATAAAATTAGTGATTCCACCCTTAAAAGTGGTAATAATATAGTCTGAAAGTCGATATTCATAAATTAAACCTGAATTTATCTCCAACTGGCTGTATTCAAAAACATCCGGGAAATTGGGATCATTCACATTTACATAAAAACCATTGCCGCCAAATGTACTACCTAAAGATAGCCTGCTGTTCATTCCAATATAGCGACGAAACAGCAGGCGTTGGGGCAGGATGAAATCAAATTCCCAGGGTGAATTTTTGAAATTATGCTTGTAAGTAAAGGTTGGGAAAAACGGTATTTGTGTAGTAGGATCTAAAAAAGTAATAGCTCCCAGTGTTATGGTGGTACGTTCTGTTCTTTTCATTATTAAAGAAGCTCCCACGAGGCCTTTCAACCTTTCAAAGCCATTGTCGTTTCCATCAACTATTACACTGGCATTGTAAATAACCGGCTTGCCGAAAAGCTGCGAAAAGTAGGTTCCGCTTACTGCACCCCTGAAATTATGAAAACCTACAATTCCATTTTGCTCAAAAATGGTGGTGGTTGAGGTATTTTCTAATTCCTGGAATTCAAATTCGTTAAAAGCATAATTTGCTGAGGCAGTTAGTACAATTTTTTTAGTATAATAAAAAGGTAAATTCAAGGAAGCATTGAAAGTCTTTTGATTTTTAATTTCACCTTCCTGGAAATCTTCACCAAATAATTCAGATTCAAAATTCCGGGATAAGCTTTGGCCATATTCAAAATTTAGGATTCGGGTTCTGGGAAATTCAGCTTTGATCTGCTTTGCGGCTTCCTGAAGGGTTCCGCTATCTTTTTCCTGGGAAAAGATCTGATTTGAAAGAAGCGTAATTGAAAAAATAAAGAAGTATTGGGATTTAGTCATTTTTATATTAGTTGGTTCATGAATGTTGAACTTGTCTTATGTATTAAAGGACAAGATTGATTATGAAATTGATAACCAGGAAAAGTAAGGAGTTCATTTTTTAATTTTTCTTTTTTTTAGAACTTCGGGTACGATGCATGGCCACTAGCACCAGAACAATCAATCCTAGTATTATGAGAGAGCCAATTGTCATAAAGTCATTATTGATTATGATCGTCATTGGTGGTTAATTGATTTAGTTGGTTTTTTTTAAAAACAAGGGTTCTATGAGGGAAAGGAATTTCCACCCCTTCGGCATCAAATCTTTTCTTGATACTCTCATAAAGTTCACACTTCATAACAAACGCAGCAGCGAAATCCCATGCCCATGCCCATGCCCGGATAGTTACTGATGAATCTCCGAGATTGGTCACCCGAACTATCACCAGTGGAACCCCGTTTCTAAGATCCTGGTTGGTACGATTATCATAAAGATTTGGATGCGCTTCACACTCTTCTTTCATGATCTTTTTTGCCAGATCAATATCGCTATCGTACGAAATACCAATCTCG
>NZ_JAVRHP010000226.1:0-1593 GCF_031846505.1 Autumnicola edwardsiae | reverse complement strand
TGGTATTGTACCAAGTTTCTATCCACTGAAAGATAGATAACTCTGCCTGTGATCTAAGTTTGTACTTATGCCAATATACCCACTCTACTTTTAGAGATTTAAAAAAGGATTCCGCCACGGCATTGTACCAGCAATTTCCTTTTCGACTCATAGATTGTTTTACCAGACCATTATAACTTTTAAGTAGATTGGTAAATCTTTGGCTGGGATACTGAATACCTCGGTCTGAATGGAAAATCAAAGGTTGTGTGATTTTGGTATTTTTAATAGCCATCTGCCAAGCTTTTATAACAGTATCTTCGGTATTTAGGGTATCACTTAAATTTTCTATTAAATAGATCAATAATCACTTTTAGATAACTCCAACCCTGATTGGTCTGAACATAGGTAATATCGCTTACCCATACTTGATTAGCTCTAGCTACATTAAAGCATTGGTTCAACAAGTTTGGTGCTATGGGATATTTATGGTTACTATCGGTGGTGGCTTTAAACTTACGCTTTCTCTTAGCATATAAATAGTTTGCCTTCATTATACGGGCTACCCGTGGCTTTGAAATCTTAAAGCCTAAAGCTTTCAATTCAGCTTCTATTCTCGGAGCTCCATAGCTCTGGTGGCTATACTCAAATATATCTTTGATTAATGAAGAGAGCTTCTGATTTTCTTTCCAAAGGGTGCTGGGACCAGATTTTAATCAATGGTAATAACCGCTTTTACTCACAGCTAATATAGTGCACATCTTACGGGCAGGAAATTTCATACGATGCTGTTTTATGAACCTGTATTTTTCTTGTCGCTCGCGGAGAACCTGCCAGCCGGCAGGCTGGGATGCCAATCGCCTTTTTTAAGATATCACGTTCTAATTCGGCTTCTTTAAGCTGTTTCTTTAAACGAGCTATCTCTTTTTGTTCATCGGTCATTTTAGGATTACCCCGGCCGGGAAAACTATTTTTACCATAATTCTTTTTGCTCTTTACGCCACCGGTAAAGAACAGCAGGTAAGTAATCCAAGTCTTCACAAACCTGTGCTACACTGCCTTTGGCATAACTTAATTCTACTGCTTTTTGTTAAACTCTAAAGTGTAATGTTTGGCTTTACGTCTCATAATTGCTAAGTTAATAACTTGCAATAATAGTCACTCAACTCTATGTCCAGTCTAATGTAGTAATTCCAAGTACTAAAAGGTTTAATTTTTAGTCAACCTATTTCAGGAAATGACACTTCTCCGCATTACGCACAACGTTTAGTATATGAAGCGTACCGCCCGAATGGGAGCTATGATTTCATATAAAGTGTTATGAGCTTTTTTACATTCTTCATTGTCACTGGAAAATTGTCCATGCTCAAGTCTCTTATCTCCATTCCAAGGCCCCTTATTTATTTCCACATTTGCAGTGTAACAAAATAAGTCAAAATGAAATTTAAAAGTTTACTTAAATTAAGTAGCTTAGTTCTACTTCTAGGGATAACAATTCAAACATTTTCTCAATCTAAAAAAAGTAATATTATGGACAACACAAAAAATGAAAAAATCGGATTATTAGTAATCATGAAAGCGAAAGAAGGTAAGGAGCAAGAAGTGAAAGAGTTT
>NZ_JAVRHP010000225.1:0-1617 GCF_031846505.1 Autumnicola edwardsiae | reverse complement strand
ACGGGATGCTTACCGTTGGAGATGCAAAAGACATTATTGAACGCAAAATGTCCTGAAATGATTGGGAACGATATTGTGGATTTGCAACTGGCAGCTAAAGAAATTAACTGGAAAAGACCACGCCTTCAGTCTAAAATATTTTCTGAAAATGAGCAGGAGTTCTTACAACTTTCTGAGAATCCTGAACAACTTTTCTGGCTTTTTTGGACCATGAAGGAAGCTGCGTATAAAGCCCATCAGCGCCGCTTTCTACTGCCTCGAAAATTTAATCCGAAATCCTTCAGGTGCAAATTGCATCTTTCAGAAAGTGCTGAATCTTCAGGGATCGTACAGGTCGAAAATTGCCATTATTCAACTGCCGCTAAATTTTCTGAAAACGCGATACATTGCGTAGCTTCCGTAGAAAATTCCCCAGTGAAACAGCAAATTTTTTCAGCATCCAAAAACCTGAAAGATGAATTGACATGTGCTCTCGCCGCACATTACAAATTATCTCCTGAAGCGTTGAAAATTGAGAAAAATCTTCATTTTATTCCGCAACTTATCATTGGTGGGAAACAGAGTAACCTGCCTTTTTCCATCTCGCATCATGGCAATTATTCTGCTTATGTCTTTGCCGTTAATTAAGTCCTAAAAACCAGTTAAACCCTTCCAAATTTTCTTTGAAAAACCGTCTCTGAAGTTGTATCTTGAAACTACTAATATAAAATTTATACCGTATGAAGACTGTAGATAAGATGGAGGTACTGCATAGCCAGTCAGCTGAGTTTATTGAGCAAGGGGAAACCGGAAAATTCCTAAAGCTTATTCCGGATACATTTATTATAAAAGGAGAAGAAAAAGATGGCGTTTTCAACCAGGGATATGCGATAAGGCATATTAACCGTCAGGATATGATCCTGATTGATGTGGTTGAAGAAGCTACCAGGGACGCTGTTAAAAAACTGGTGACAGATGGTTATAAAATAAAAGGAATTTTACTTACCTGCGATAGTATTGTAGATTCTGCCTATGCAGATCTTGCTACAATTTCTGAAGATGCAGGTGGAGCTCCAATCTTTGCACATCCAAGAAACAATATTAAAGACGATTTTAAGACAAAAGATATCACTGCAAAAGGAACAGTTTTGAAAGACTTTGCTCTTAAGATTGTTGATTTACCCGGCAACGGGGGAGAATCTGTACTCGTATATTCTGAAATTAACGACGGAATGTTATTCCCGGGAGAAGATGCTGTAGGATCTGATTATGATTCAGATTTAAATACCTTTAAACGACCGGAAAATAAAAGTAAAAATAATGATTATGGTCTTGCAGAAAGCTGGAGCGCTTTTAATGAGCCGTTTTCTTATTTCTTTCCGAGAAAAGGAAAACCAGGATTTAATCTTGAGGAAGGGCATCAGATAGATGTTATCGGTAACTTAAGCAAGAGCTAAAAATAACAGTTTCTAAAATAAAGGGTCATTTTAAAGTATAGCCTGGCTCGCTCATCAACCTGTTCTTTATAGGACCAACCCGTGAGTGAAGTTGTACAGGGATATTTTCAAATGACCCTTTATTTTTTTTCTTGCTTTTCTTCCTTCCTGTCTTCTTCTTCCTGTTTTTCCTGTTCTTCTT
>NZ_JAVRHP010000224.1:0-1636 GCF_031846505.1 Autumnicola edwardsiae | reverse complement strand
TCCGGAAGAATTTGGGAACGGGACGCGTGGCATCCTTCAGGGCTTCTGGTGGAGTGCGGTTACCATGACAACGGTGGGGTATGGCGATAAATCCCCAAGAACAACGGGAGGCAGGGTTATAGGTTTTATCTGGATGTTTATGGCGATCATCATGATTTCCAGCCTTACGGCGGGAATTGCTTCTTCTCTTACGGCAAGAACAATAAATGATCAAATTTCATCTGTTCAGGATCTGCAAAACTTTAGTGTAACCACAGTATCCAATTCCAGTTCTGAAGAATTTCTTGATCTCTACAATATTGAAGCAGATACTGTTTTTACCGAATTGCAGGGGATCCAGGCACTGCTGGATGAAGAAACTTCAATATTTGTCTACGATGTTCCTATGTTGAAGCATGTTATTGAGCAGAACGAACTGAATGATGAACTGGAGGTTTTAAAGAAAACATTAAAAAAGGATTACTACAGTTATACCTTCCCAAAAGATTCCCCGCTTCTTGAAGAGGTAAACCCTGTGCTCGTAGGGGTTTTAAAAACTATGGAATGGAATGTACTGGTAGAGGAGTATAAATAACAGGAAAATTAGTTGAGTCCCAGCGCGCCAAGGATTAACCAGAGAATAATAAATACAACAATTATCCCTATGCAACCACAGCCGCCGCCAATTTTCTTCGCTCCCCATCCCGCAAGTACAGCCCTTATTATATTCTTCATATCTTGTTTTTGTGACATGAAATTAAGCAAGAAATTTTCAGTTCATAAATGGTTTGGGAAAACTTTAGGTAAGAAAGATTTTACAGGGGATATTATCTTTTTCAGTATATTAGACCTCTAAAATTCATGAAAATGAATCTAAAGTCATTATTTTCAGCTGCGACAATTATTTTATTTGGTGCGATTTCTTCCGCACAGCATAGTGAGGTAAGCCTTATTAAAAAAGTTGAAGGTTTTAGTCATCCGGAATCTGTTGTAATCGATGACGCCAGTGATTTTATGTATGTTTCCAACATGGCCGATGATGTTCCCGGGGACGGTTTTATTTCCAGGCTCTCAGCAGATGGTACTATGGAAACCCGTGAATGGATTACAGGATTAAAAGATCCCAAAGGTTTATTAATAGATGGAGATAAGCTGTATGTTACCAATAACACTGAGATTATTGAGATTGATATTAATAAAGGTGAAATTTCCAAAACTGTAAAAGTGGAAGATGCAACATCACTTAATGATATTACTACAGATAATAACGGTGATCTCTATATTTCTGATAGTGGGAAAAGCGCCATTTATAAACTGGAAAGCGGCGCCGATGAGGCAACAGAATGGCTAAATTCTAAAGATCTTGAATATGTAAACGGAGTCCTTTATGTAAATGGAAAACTTTACGCAGGAGGCTGGGGAAGTAACAATGAACCCGGGAATATGATAATGGTTAATCCGGAAGATAAATCTATCGAAAAAATATCTTCAGAAGGTATAGGTAACCTTGATGGAGTGCAGAAGATAGATAATGAAACTTTTTATATTTCCGACTGGGGAACAGGAAAAATATACAGGATAAATACTGATGGTAAGAAGGAGGAAATATTGACTTCAGAAAAAAGCTCAGGTGATATTTTATACCTTAACAAAGAAA
>NZ_JAVRHP010000223.1:0-1690 GCF_031846505.1 Autumnicola edwardsiae | reverse complement strand
TTATCCGATCCCGTAATTCCCTGACGTATGGGTTCTGGGAAGAACAAGGCCACGTTTTTTTGATCATTGGCACAAATCGTATCAAGCGTGATGGATTCTTGCGCAGAAGCCTTACTAATAGCGAAAATAAATGCAAGAATAAGAATATAAGATTTCATAATTTAGGTTTTAGGATTAATTTGTAGTTGTTGAGTACGGTAACTTTTACGTTCCGGTGGTTGCGTTGAAATATCTTTTTGAAACCGCTTACTTGTGGTACACCGGCAATATTAAGGTCGTCCACCATATCGCCGACAACCTCATTGGTGACCTCTGCACGAAAGTTGTTTTCAACATAGATGCCATTACTACCATCCTGTAGATCGAATGCTTGCAGTTTTGTGGGATGATGTTGAATGTTTTCAATTTCAATCAATAACCGATTGGGCTGAAAACTTATAAAACCGAAGATTGGAGTGTTTTTTGAAATTCGTTTGCTATTGATGGTGGCGGTTTTGGTCAGGCGCATTCGCAAACGCGAATTTGCCTTGACCACTTGGTCGCCATCCACCACCGCATAGATTACTGCATCCGTTGTGCCGGAAACGGAAACAGCACTTTCCTTTGGATCAGAAGCAAAGAATAACTGGTGTTCCAACCCCATTTCCTTAGCAGCAATTTTTTGTTCGGCCTTTATTGCTACTGAATCAACTACTTTTGCGACCTTGGTAACCCTTTTCTTAACACCAATATTCCGATAACTTTTTTTGGAATACTCGATTTTCCCAGCGGAGTAGATACTATCCACTATGCGTTCTTTTTCCCGTTCGGGTAAATCTGGGTCGTAGAAGCCCCCAGAATCAATCAACTTTTCATCGTAGATGCTCGGCGCATTGGTTTCACGTACTTCCTTTAAATCATTGATGGCATCCAGTTTGGAATCGTATTCTTTTTGATCCTCTTCCAATGCGGGAACCGATGTTTCTTTGAGGCTTTCATTTTCGCTTTCATCATCGCCCATTACCATAATAGAATAGGAGATCAGGAAAATGAATATTACCGCCAAGACGGCCGCAAATACTATTTTGTTCTTTTCAATTTTCATCGTTCAGTTTTTTAAGGGATTTCTCGAAATAGTTCGTAATCAGTAAGCCGTGCGGATTATTGGGAAAGTTTCGGTCGACCGTAATCAGGTTTCCGGTGGAAACCAGTTCATAGGTATCGATAATCGAACCCCGATTGATTTCAAATACGGTAACCGTCTTGAAGGTGTAAACTCCATTTTTTTCCTCGACTTGGGAATCGATACTGACCACCTTTTGGATTAATGAATATTGCAGTAACCGATTATAGACACCATCGGCCTTCTTTTGGCGATAGAGATTGTCCACGGAACTGTTACCCAACCAAAGTGCCTTTTCCAAGTTCTTTTCATAATTGCTTGCATCAATGTTGTAGAAGTAATTGTGGAACAGTTCCAAATGGGCCAAGGCTTCCACCTTAAAGTTTTCCTTTTGGGTAACGAGTTTTAGGGGAATAATACTTCCATCGGTATTGATCGCAAAGGCATTGTTCAGGACTTTTTTATTGATGTTGAATACCATCCAAACGGCAAAGAAACTGGACAAAACGGAGCAAATGACAACGGCCAAGACGATGAACCGATTAATTTTAAGGACGGCGTAAATATTTTTATAAGGTGTTTTCATTT
>NZ_JAVRHP010000222.1:0-1691 GCF_031846505.1 Autumnicola edwardsiae | reverse complement strand
ACTTCTGACGATTTTGTGTTTCATCAGGGGTTTATTGATGGTTTAGGGCTTACGCTTAACGAAAACCATATCGTCAACCAAATCTTGTACTTGGATGATAAACAAAAGTGGCGCAAGCTGCTCGATAAGAAAGTAGAGGAACTGAATAAAAGTTCCAACTTTGGTTCGCAGAACAAGGTGGTACTCGGAAAAATCCAGCATATTCTTGACCAGATCAATGCGGATGACAATGCGCGGATTATTCGTGGTCATCTGAACATTGTCTATTGGGATAAAAATGCCGCCAACCTAAGCCGCATCGGTTCTAAAATCAAGACTGAATTTAAGGAACTGGACATTATTCCCTACTATCCACGAGGCGAGGAACGCAAAAACTATATCTTGAACAGCTACTGTTGCTTTTCCTCCAATTTCTCAAATAGGGATTTATATGTGACCGATTTAAAACACGCGCTTTGCCTATTTATCAATAATACCAACTATAAATCGGATGCCACGGGAATCATCTTTAACGACCGGGAACACAATATTCCTGTTTTAAAAGATGTTTGGGACGAGCGTAAAAAACGCATCAAGGCACGGAATTTTGCCATCTTCGCTCCTACGGGCGAGGGCAAGTCCTTTTTGGCCAACAATATCCTGCGCCAATATTTTGAAAGTGGTGTCCGCTTGGTCATTATCGATCTGGGCGGTTCTTATACCAAGTTCGCCAAACTCTATCCAGAGCAGTACACCGTACTGCGCTATGAAAGCGGAAAGAACTTGGGCATCAACCCATTTTATATCAGCGATACCAATGACCTGACACCAGAACGTCTTGAAGATTTATCGGTTTTCTTATTTGAGTTGTTCGCTTCGGATTTAAAAGTAACCAAGGCACAATCTGTTTCTGTCAAGAAAATACTGCGCCATTATTATGATAGCACTTCAGAAAATCATTCGTTGGATGGCTTCTATCATTTTATCGAGCGCAACCAAAAAGACCTTTTAGATCAACTTAAAATCCATCCTGACTACTTCAATGTTACAGGCTTTCTGCACGTAATGTCGGAGTATGTTGGCGATGGTCTATACAGCTTCCTTTTTGAGGTCAGCGAAGACCAGACCTATAAGATCGAGGATAAACGCCTGATAGTTTTTGAACTGGACGAAGTAAAGGATAATAAGGAAATTCTTTCGGTAATGTTGAAGCTGATAAAGTCGGCAATCCAACGAACCATTTGGAAAAACAGGGCTGAAAAAGGCATCATCCTGTTTGATGAGTTTGCCAAGCAACTGAAGTTTGAAAACGTACTGGAAAGTGTTGAATTTTATTATCAGGCCATCCGAAAACAGAACGGGGCTATTGGCATTATCCTCCAATCCATCAATCAGCTTCCGAATAATTCAACTTCTGCAAGCATATTGGAAAACACACAGGTCATTTACAGCCTGAACAATGAGAAAGGCTATGCCGAGTTGGTCAAAAGGCTCAACCTTTCCACTCACGACCTGAACCAGTTGAAATCCATCAAAAACAATCTTTCCGGGCCACGCAAGTACACCGAAATGTTCATCAAAATCGGCAAGGAAAGCAACATTTTCCGGCTCGAAGTTCCCAAAGAAGTCTATGCAGCTTATTTGACCGATGGACAAGAAAACGAGGAAATAATAAAACTCTACGAAGAGCATCACGATATGAAAAAAGCAAT
>NZ_JAVRHP010000221.1:0-1750 GCF_031846505.1 Autumnicola edwardsiae | reverse complement strand
TTGCGCGAGTCCTGATGCATTTTAAAGCGATTTATTTTTATCTGCCTGCTGTATAATCTTTTCTACGGAAGCAGCCGAGGTGAAATCATCTTCAGGAGTGTTCTTTACATAATCCAGAAGTTTTTCTACCGAAGATACAGCCACATGCGAGCGTGTATCTGAAGATGCATAGTAGATAAAAACCTTACCATCTTCATCTTTTATCCAACCATTTCCGAAGAGAACGTTAGGAACATCCCCTACTGTTTCTGTATAATTTGGAGCCATAAAATAACCTGCAGGTTGGTGGATCACCTTAGAAATATCCTCGAGGGCCGTCATAAAAAGATAAAGCGTATATCTTAGACCTCCTGCCGTGTTACGCACACCATGTGCCAGGTGCAGCCAGCCTTCTTTTGTTTTAATAGGTGCCGGCCCCAGACCATTCTTCATCTCATAAATGGTATGATATGCCTTATGATTAATGATTTTTTCGTCTTCCAGCACAGGGTTGTTCAGGTCCTTCACGTACCCAAGACCAATTCCCCCTCCTTTACCCACTTCTATAAATCCATCCTGCGGACGGGTGTACAGCGCATATTTTCCATCTACAAATTCAGGATGTAGGACAACGTTGCGCTGTTGTCCCGAATTCGAAATTAAATCGGGCAAACGTTCCCAGTTTACAAGGTCCTTAGTACGGGCAATCCCTGCATTGGCTACCGCCGCAGTAGTATCTTCAGGACGGCTTTTATCTTTTCTTTCTGTACAGAACACTCCATAAATCCAACCATCTTCATGACGCGTAAGCCGCATATCATAAACGTTAGTATCGGGCTCGTCTGTTTGCGGAAGAACTACAGGTTTTTCCCAAAACTTAAAATTATCTACACCATTAGGACTTTCTGCAATGGCAAAAAAGGATTTCCTGTCATTCCCTTCCACCCTTACAGCCAGCACATAAGCATCGTTCCATTTCATGGCACCCGGATTAAAGGTGGCGTTAATCCCAATTCGCTCAAGACCCAGCGGATTTGTTTTAAGGTTAAAGTCATATTTCCACTCCAGCGGTGCATGTGCCGCAGTAACAACCGGATGTTGATACCTCTCATAGATCCCGTTGGATATTTCCTCAGGGCGGTTTATTCTTTCAATTAGCTTTTGATGGCTTTCCAAAACTTCCTGAAAGCCGGGAAGCTTCTTTATAGTTTTATTTTCATCTTTAAAATCCATTCTTCCTTAATTTTTTCTGGTAATATTTGGTTCGGTTTTAATTTTATCCCACCAGTTTTTCTTTAAAATAACTACACTGATGATCAGGATCACACATGAGATTATAAGGGGTACATTTTCTCTGAGAATTATGTAAAACGGGATTACAACAAGAAGGGTTTGGGCTATAGTACCTATAAGCACATTAAACATATCTCTGCCAAACGCATTATTTTCTTCAAATCCTGGATCCTCCTGCTTTACTTTTTCTTTTATGGGCTTCCAAAAGCCCCAGGGTCTTGTTCTCTTATAAAATTCCATAAGCGTATCATCATCTGTTGGTCCGGCAGTATAAGTTCCTATTATACTACCCGCAATTGATATTAGCAAAATTACCGGGAAATAATAAAGGTCCAGCGTATCTGTAAAAATTGGAAAAACTAAGGCCGGTATAATCCCCGATAGCATTCCCCAAAAGTAGCCTTCACCGTTAAACCTCCACCAGTGCCATTTTAAGACATTAGACACCACGTAACTTCCATATAATGCTGAGACGATC
>NZ_JAVRHP010000220.1:0-1757 GCF_031846505.1 Autumnicola edwardsiae | reverse complement strand
AATTTGTTCTTGAATCGAAACACCGTGCTCACTTGCTTAGAGGATTGTCCTGCGGACAATCACGCACGCCCGCTCGCACAGTTTTTATACGGGACGTTGCCCTTAATGCTGAAAAACCAGAACAAGTTATCATATTGGTAACTTTTTAATTATCTTTGCTCCAAATAATTTGATGTGAAAATATTTTCGAGAGGGACAATACGGGATTTTTGGGAAAAGCACGGCGATTGCGAACTTCAGCTAAAAACGTGGTATCGTGAAACCGAGAAATCCAATTGGTCATCGATCAACGAAATTAAAAATGAATATCCAAGCGCAAGTATTTTAAAAGATAACCGGATTGTTTTCAACATTAAAGGAAACAATTATCGGCTGATTGTCAAATTCAATTTTGAGTATCAACTTGCGTGGATAAGATTTATCGGAACTCACGCAGAATATGATAAGATTAACACAAACGAGATTTAAGATGAAAATAAAACCGATTAGAAATGAAGCGGACTACCAAATGGGACTTGAGCGTTTGGAAGTTATTTTTGATGCAAAAAGAGGAACTGATGAAGGCGACGAACTGGAAATTTTAGCAATGGTTATCGACAATTATGAAAATGATAATTTCCCAATCGGTATGCCCGACCCAATTTCTGCCATCAATTTTAGAATGGAGCAAATGGGCTTGAAACAAAAGGATTTGGTCGAGATGATTGGTTTCAAAAGTCGTGTCAGCGAAATAATGAACAAAAAGCGTAAACTGACTTTGGAAATGATAAGAAAATTGAACGCCAAATTGCATATCCCGACCGAGGTTCTGATCCAGGATTATTGAGCAACATTGCGGACGCACTAAGGGCAACAATGTATAAAAAACAGTTGCCAAGCAACTTTATGAATAGGGCAACCGATTTTTTATATGGGACGTTGCCAGTAATTAAAACCAACCTTTATAGATTTGGAAAGACTTGAGAAATTAAGATATATTGATGAAAAATTTTTTGAGGATTTTCAAATAGCAACAGACAATTATCTACGTAAACTTCTATTTGAAAGCGAATTTCCAAGAACAGCCGAAATATGCTATATGTATATAAGCGGTTCCAATTTTCTAAAAAATTCAATATTTGATTGTGCAGAAACAGAAGATTATTACAGCGTGAGTGTTTTATTACGTTCAATAATCGAGCATTATTTACGATTCAAATATTTCTGGTTTAATAATGCAAAAATCAAAGATGATACCTACGCTCTTAAATTCAGAACTGCCATTGATTTTAAAGAAAAAATTGATATGGAAAGGTCAGTCAATGCAGTTAAACAAATAAGGAAAATAGACCAAAAATCATCTGACGAAATTTGGAAGGACTTAATATCTGAAAACAAGGATTTTGCAATGTTCACTAAAGGAGAAATTTCTGAGTTTTCGAAATCCCTTTCAATTAAGAACATTATAAAATATATCGAAAAAACAATGGGAGAAGGATGTTTTGAGACAAATACTTTTCTACAAAAATTAATAATACAATATTCAAATATGTCCTCATTTGTTCATGGAGGACTTTTTGCCCATAAAAAAATGGTTTCGCTGGAAAATGCAAAAGAAAGACAGGATGCTTTAATTGGAATTTGCGGAATAGCTTTACAATCGGCTACTGCAATAAAAAGCTTTAGTTATTTGACTTTTTACCAATTTATGCCGGAATTCAGATTGCATTACAATAATGTAACGGAACTGATAAAGCAAATGGATAAATAACTACTGG
>NZ_JAVRHP010000022.1:0-45484 GCF_031846505.1 Autumnicola edwardsiae | reverse complement strand
ACAACTTCATAAGGAAATTATTGAATCAGGAAAAGTTACTGAGGCGATGATAGAAAGTGATTTAAAGAAAAGCAGAGCAGAAAAGGAGCGGCTCTTCAAATTAGCCCAAGAGCGGAATATAAAAATTGAAGTACCGGTATTCAAACCAAAATTATAAAGCATAAACCCTTTGCAAACCCGGCAAGGGGTTTTTAGTATATTAGTAATGGCAACGCATAAAACCCTTTCAAATGTACCTGACTAACCGCATAAATGCTCTAAAATCCGAAATTCGTGAAAATATTACGCCAGGAGGGAGTCTTCATTCTATGGTGTATTATCTACACAGCGAATACGATTTATCTACTAACGTCCCCACAACTAATATTTCTCTGATCAAAAATTTTTTCCAGAAGGAAAAGGAATCCCATGAATATTACAGTTATGAAATTTTAGAAGGAATCAATTATTATATTGATATGGTGGTAGAAGATGCTGAAAATGATATTGATAAAGCGAATTTATGGGAAAAATTTGTTCATGAAACAGATCATGAATTTCATATACTGGATAAATTTAGAGTCCATTATTCTAATATTTTAGCATCCAAGGATTTAAAAGGCTTGCAAAGATACAGAGACAGATTATGGGTAGAAGATTTAATGGCTAACAATCAGGAGGAAAAAATTCTAAAATCCTTAAAAAGTATTATTCACTCTTTACAAGGCAAACAATTATTTGAAGAAAATAATTTAAATGAATACCGCATCCAATATTTCAAAAAAGAATTAGAAGAATTTGAGGATCTAAAGATTCTTGAAAACCATAAAAACCCTAACAAGGGAAAAAGCAAAATAAAGTGGGAAGGAACTCAAACACAGTTAATAGAATTAATTAAAGCCCTTATTGAAAACGGTTCTGTTAGTGGTACTCAGAAAGAAGTAATTCAAAACATTTCTCAGTTCTTTGACGTGGAAATAAAATATCCTGATAAAATTATTCAGGACATTAAGAATAGAAACAACGATAACGAAACTATATTTATAAACGATTTAAAAACCTCATTAACCAACTACATTACGAAAGAAAATAGACGTTAGTACTACGTTAGTAACCTTTGAAAAGAGGTAAATAGAGGGAATTTTGAAGCATAACATAAAAATTAAAGTTATGCAACAAGTACAAATTATTCAAGACCCCGAAAACTTCACACAGGATTTAGTAGATCAATTAAAGACTTCGCTTTTAACTGCACTTCAAAAAGAGTTTCAACCCAAAGAGCCAGAGGAATATTTAAGCCGCGCTGAGGTCGCGAAAATGCTTAAAATTGATCTATCCACCCTTTTTAAATGGACAAAAGCCGGTAAACTCAAAAAGCACGCCTTAGGCAACCGCGTTTACTACAAACGGTCTGAAGTGGAACAGGCTATTGTTGAACTTTAAAACTTTCAGCAATGGCAGCGCACCCGACACCGATTATACATAGTTACAAAGAAATAAATCCCGGCAAATACAGAAGCGTAAAGCATTATGAACTTGCTGAGGTCATTAACGGCACTTCCCTACTATCTGAAACAATAAACGTTCAGAAGGACCGCAATTACGCAAAGTCAATGCCCGATTATTGGCTAAAGATTAGACAGGGTAAGAAATGGAGCAGACCGATAACAGGACTTTTTAAAACGACTGTACCGGGTATCTATATTGGCGACAGCCAGAAAAAAAAGAACCTCATCCTGGCACAATTCACAGAGAACAAAAGTTGTATTACCCTCTACTACTTCAAGAACTATTACACCCGGGATTTAAACAAATTAATAGAGCAAACCGTTAGTTAATTCTTAGAAGATATAAAACAAAAAAAGAGGGGCGTTCAACCCCCTCTAATTGTTCAAATGTTCGGGAATACGGCAACGCATACCCACCCCAAAGATATAAATTATAATTGATTGACTTTGTTAAATATGAACTCAAAGGAGTTACGCCGCATTATCTGGAGCGCAGCCCCTATTTGGAATTTCATAACAAAGTCAATACCAAAACGGGAGAATTAGGAGCATACTTAAACGCATATTTCAGGGGAATGGAATTTAAAATTTATGCATCCACAACCGCGAACCCGGAGCAACGCATAACAGTTGAAGGGAGTTTACATAAATACTGGAACAAAGGCGCTCATAATTTTAATGACTTCGGGATTAACGAAATACAAGATGTACTGGAAAACCTGAAAAAGAATTTTAGGGTACGTCCTGAAAACTGCGTTCTAAAGCAGTTAGAAATAGGCGTTAACATCAATCCACCGGCCAAGACTAAAAGCATCTTAAAACAATGCTTACTACATAAAACTGACCGGCTTAAATGGGTCTTAACCAGAGATGAAGGAAACTATATCCAGGCGCAACATCAAAGGCATATTTTAAAGATCTACGATAAGAAAACCCACTATAAAAACAGAGGTTTTAAAATTGAAGATGAGGTTATGAGAATCGAAATGAAATATACAAAGATGCATGACCTGAACAGTAAAGGCATTTACACTTTAGAAGATTTACTGAATTTCGGATTACAGAACTTTACACCCATACTTTTAAAACAATGGCAACAGGTCATATTTTACGATTTTAAAGCCCTGAAAGGCACGAAGTACGAAAACAGGTACAGTAACCCCAATTTCTGGGAAAATCTAACCTATGACGGTTTAAAGTACCACCGGAACAATTTAAACAAGATTGCCAAAGCACAACCGGAAAACATCAAAGATCAGATAGCAAAATTGATAAAAGAAAAGGCCGACTTTTTAAATACCTCAACACCCGAAATTAACCCTTTACATATACGGTTAAAAACGGGTGTTGGGGCTTCTGAGAAAAAGGACGAAAACAGGCGTTTTTGTGTGGTTACCGGAATAAACATTTCAATGCAGAAAAAAGGCAGTATTCTCCTAAGTCATACCGGCCTGAAATACTATTTCAAAACCGATATTAAAATCTTTGATGAAGTGAAAAGAAAGTTCCTTTCCCGGAACTGGAGCAATAAAGATCACCAAACTCAGATAAAGGAAATTGCCCATAACATCAGAAACAAACACAACAATCTTAAACTACAGCAACAAAGAATTTACAGCAGATCGCAAACGACTCTGTTTAACCTGGCAACTTTTTAATAATTAAAACAAAAAACGATGTTTGACAACAGAATCAGATTTATCCTTAACTCCAAATTTGGAAAATTAGAACTTGATCAGGACCCTATGGGATGGGACGACACAAAATTATTAATTGGTCGAAGTGAAAAAACATACGGAATATTCGTTAACCTAACCAATAATTTAAGATTTACCGGAGCAGCAAAAGAATATCTGGAAAGAGCCTTTAAAATTGATAAGGTCCAGGCCAATGTTAAACTTACTAAACTTGTTAAGCATCCACAGACAGACGAATGGAATTTATCCTTTGCCGGTTATCTTGAATTATCCACTAGAAAAATCAAAGACGGGTATTTCGAATGCGATGTTATGGAAGGAGGTTTAAGAGAATTACTCGTATCAAACATCAGGGAGAAATTTGAACTTAACCGGACTACTGATATTAAAGGAAATTCTATCCCCAAATTAAATACAGATAAGGTAAGTATTCAGGGAAGGGAAATTTACTTGCTGAGCAAATTGAGAAATGAAAACGTACAGGAATTTACAGCCCATAGTGGAAAGTGGAATTCTATAGACGAAGATAGAACCTCCTTTCATCCTTTACCGCTAAATGTAATAGCGAATGCAGACCCCGAAAATATTCAACCTCCTTTTCCTACGTATGAACTAGATGACCGATGGAACGACCCAAGCATGGCCAATATGTTTTATTATAAGGCTGAGCGAGATATGGGGCGCACAAGGTTTTCTATAAATACAAGTTTTAAACTCGATGTGACAGGAAACAGAATAAACGACCTCAACCTAAAATTAGTTTTAGATAGGTACATATGCGACGATAACGGGGACAACCTTAGATTGCAGGAAGGAGGCAGAACCATTCTAAAAGACATAGGAGATCCTAGAAGGATAGACGATGATAACGAACAATTAATAAGTTACAGCACAACAACACCTTTAGAGTTTGAACCTAAGATAAATGAAAGTTTTGCACTAGGACTTCTTATGGTGGGGCAATTTGGGGGAGGATTTCCGATAAGATTTGACGGATGGGCGGATGTTCACTACTCAGACTATAACGCAAAAGTGACCGTGGCAGTAGATTCCTTTTACCAACGTACAAAAGCAAAAGCAATTACTTTGTTTGAAGCCGGACAAAGACTAAGTGAAATATACACAGGAAAACCATGTTTTGAAAGTAGTATTCTTTCTTCCGGGAAGTGGAAAGATCTTATTACAATGCCCGGGGGATGGCTCAGAAATTTAGCAAAAACCGACGAACAGGGAAAAGTAATTGAATGGCCTATTACATGGAGTTGGGAAGATCTATACAAAACTTTGAACGCCATTACCCCGGTAGCCTATGGCATAATTTCAGAAGGAGCAAAGCAGAAATTGGTACTTGAAAATATAGATTATTTCTTTCAAAGATATGTTACAGTAGATTTAGGCGAAATTCAGGTAGAAGAACGAACAACAGCAGCCGAATTCTATTATTCATCTATAACCACCGGGTACACAAAAGGAGGCGATTACGAAAGACCGTTAGGCCTAGATGAATACAATACGCAAGGCAATTGGATTACCCCCGTAACCGTTACAGTGCCAGGTAACAAATTTGAAGTGTTAAGCCCGTCCCGCACTGATTCCTATGGAGTAGAAGATGCACGAAGACGGCAGTATGGAGAATCGGCAGAAGAGGATAGCCCCTACGACAAAGACAATTTTGTAATCGATGCAAAGGAAACCGGATCGATAAGCAGATCAACCAGGGCCGCCAAGTTTTACGAACCTAAGAAATGGCAGGATGATTTTGAGCAACGCCCTACCGGGGTTTATTCTCCAGATACCGCTTTTAACCTCAGACTTAGCCCGGCAAACAATCTGCTGAGACATTCCAGGTGGTTTAATGGTGGTTTATACTATATGCCTGAAGATTATGTTCGTTTTTCCTCTAGTGAGGGCAACAGCGAACTTATGACACAATTACCAGGCGAAGACCCGGTAAAAGAAAATGCAGATTTCGAGATAGGTAAACTTGACCGGCCAATATTTGAACCTGAATGGATAAAAGCAAAATTACCGTTTGATCAAACAATCTTAGAGAAAATTCAGGGTCACACAGAGAGTAACGGCAAAAGGATCAACAATTATTACGGAATGTTTAAATATGTTCCCTCGGACACCGGAATAGAAGAACGGGCTTTTATGTTCAAAACTGAGGTGAAAAATGAATTTGAGTTTAAATTACTGAGAGTATTTGGGTAAGAATCGATGAGGCGCAAAGTTCTTTTGCGAGGGCAGACAAAAAAACCGCTAGTGGTGGCCAGGCTGCTTCAATTAATTGCTTCAAGGTTGAAGTACATTAACCGAGTATCGGATTTTACATCTCGACTTGAGAGATATTTGAAGCCATTTTTTTCATAAAATTTGAGGGACTCTCTGTAGGCATCTACAGTAATAAATTTACATCCTGTTCTATTATTATCTACAAAAAGTTGCTTAGTGAAATTCAATATTTCACGACCAAACCCTTTTCCTTTGTATTGTTTAGAAACAGCAAGTCTGCCAATCTTTACAGCAGGATAACTAGTAAAACCGTCTTTTCCTATAGGAAGAAGAGAAGATATTCGCTTTATAAATTTTTCCTTATTGCCTATTTCATGATGAGAAATTTTATCATTAAGGTAATTGAAATAGGCTACGGTTTCTGTGGAAGATTGAATAACAAAAGTAGTAGCCAATAATTCCTCAGTATATTTTTGAGCATCATCAAAAAGAAAGCCGTTCAAATCTGTATTTTCACAGTCGAACGGCTTAATATTGGTACCAGGCTCAAGCCTTATTAATTCAAATCCTTCAAAAAGCAAATCTGGAAATACCTTTCAATGCGTTGTAACTCTCCTTTATCTGCCTTTTCTCTTCTTCACTTACCTTTTTAACAGCACGATTATTGCTAACGAAATTTCTAGCATCTTTGCCGCGCAATATAGGCGTCTCTTTTATAGGTTTAGCCATAGACTATTTTACGATTTAATATTATACTCTCTATAATCATACCATAGTTTAATAACACTATGTTGTACAATTTGTACCACAAAATTAGTAAAACTCGGTATATGATTAGTTAATTGATTACCAAATAGAGTCTAATTTATAACGGTTCTAAATTAGATTAGTTCTTAGCAACGTATTGCTCGAAACTTTCTAAAAGGGTATTAACTTGTCGATTCACTTTTTCAACAGGCAATTTGTGATCTTCAGAAACATCCCCACTATCGATATATTGGTAATTTTCTGGAGTAACGGTTAATTTTGCGTAATCGTCTTTTATTTGAACTCTAACTGTAGCGTAAACGTCAGTAAGACCATAATTATTAGATGCTGAATAAACTTCGCCAATTAGATACTTACCAGTTATAATCCCTGCTTCTTTGTCTGAAAAATCAATAACTGATTTTGCATTTTCAAAACTATCGATCATCCAATTATTCACTTGAACATAAAGATCGTCTTTACTTGTTTCTAACTCATATTCCTTACTCGAAGACTGCGGACTAACGTTAACCGGTACGTAAGCGGAGCAAGAAAAAAATAACACTGAAGCAAAAAGTAATAAGCATTTTTTCATAATTAAGGTTTTAGTTGAACCTCAAATATAGAAACTATTCTTTCAGAACGTTTTTTTAAGACATACAAGGGGAAAATGCCCCCTATAAAAGATACCTTTTGGACACTATGCGCGCGAGGAAATGGACGAATTGGACACATTAAAAGAAGGTTTTGTAACGGTCCTTATATGCTTTAGCGGCCAACGAAACAATATGTAAAAAATTGGCGTAAATACTCGGAATTACTCGGATTGGAAAATATTAATTTTTCCTGGTAGGGTAAGAATGGGAAACCTGAGAAAACCTGAGATTGAAATGAGAAAATTAGTAAGAATTAATAAGATTGAAAGCCTAAAAACCTGTTGACAAAAGTTGACATTTCAAATTTTCAGAGAATAAACCAGATTGAAAATACAAAGGTTTTCTAAATTGTCAAGAATTGTCAAGGTTTAAAAAACCCCAAGATTACCCCAAGGGTTTTAAAAGTTCAAAGAAGTGAATTTCCTAACAATACCTAACATTAAAAACTTAGCAAAACTTAGTATTCAAAAATCCTAAGAATACCTAAGATTGAAAATCCAAGCAGTACGAGCGCCGTATAGACCCCAGAAAACTTCACAAAAAAAATTACGTGTAAATGAAATCGTTTTTAACACGGTAAAAAAGAGAGGATAAAACCGGAATATCGCACCATCTGTTCGCGCATGGAATTTTCATTTAAGGTTTTTGGGCAATCACAACGCGTACGCGAACAAAGGTTTTTTCGAGGTCACAACGTGTGCACATGAATATATGGGTATCTGTTCGCACGTACAGTCTTTAAGACTTCTATGGTATCTGTTCACGCGCAAGAACGTAATGAACGGGTTTTATTTAATCGTCGACTAATTGTCGAAAAACCTTAAAGAATCGCTGAGGTTAAAACTTAACGAATTGAACGACTTAAAAGAATACCCTCCTAAAATCATTGAAGTTTTTTTGAGTCTATACGCGCGCAGGCAGCAAAGAGTTTTCCGACCCATAAAAAAGGAAGTTGCAATGAAGGTTTTTTCCATATCACAACACGCGCGTAAATTCTTAGAATACCCAAGATTTTTTAACAGTCATTGCGCGGGAGCGGAAATTAAGTTTTTCGCACGATAAAAAGGCAAGACTTTGTTGGAATCATTACGCGCAAAGGTTAAAATTACACTATCACACTATTTATAATGAATCTAAATAACACTATGGTTTTAAGCCAGTTTTCATACGATCTTCAAAAGCACGAAAAAAGGAGGTGTTTTTAATTTCCTTTGTCAAATATTTGTCAACAGGACACAAAAAAACCTGTAAAGCCTTGTCCATAAGAGTTTTACAGGTTTTTAAAGTACTCGGGACGGGACTTGAACCCGTACGGACGCATTGTCCATTGGATTTTAAGTCCAACGTGTCTACCAATTCCACCACCCGAGCGTGGAAATGTGAATAAAGAGCGAAAAACGGGATTCGAACCCGCGACCTCCACCTTGGCAAGGTGGCGCTCTACCAACTGAGCTATTTTCGCGTTTTTTAAGAACTTTGCTGCTTTAAGCAAGCGGATGCAAATTTAATACAATTACAACAATAGCAAAGAACTTTTTTAAAAAATGAAGAAAAAAATTGAGCCTGAAATTTTAAAAATTATCGACCCTGAGATAACCGCCTTCTGCTCAACAGATTGTTGTTTATCGATCATTGTCAAATGTTCAGGCTTTTGCCCTCTGCTTGTTACTCAGCATCCTTTTTATCTCCGCGAGCTTCATCAAAGCTTCCACAGGGGTAAGTGTATCAATATCAATATGCAACAGTTCCTCCTTCAGCTCTTCCAGTAACGGGTCGTCCAGGTTGAAGAAACTTAGCTGCATTTCATCTTCCGCAGATTTCTTCAGGATTTCTCCTGAATCTTCCATGGCATGTGATTTTTCCAGTTTCTTCAGAATTTTGTTTGCACGGTGAAGAACCTGCTGCGGCATTCCGGCCATCTTGGCCACATGAATCCCAAAACTGTGCTCACTGCCTCCCGGCACCAGCTTCCGAAGAAAAAGGACATTATCTTTTAACTCCTTTACCGATACATTAAAGTTTTTGATTCGGGTAAACGTATCGCACATTTCATTCAGTTCGTGGTAATGGGTGGCAAAAAGCGTCTTTGGCCGGGCAGGATGTTCGTGCAAATATTCGCTAATGGCCCAGGCAATGGAAATCCCGTCATAGGTACTGGTTCCGCGGCCAATTTCATCCAGAAGCACCAGGCTTCGCTTGGAAATATTATTCAGAATATTCGCCGTTTCGTTCATCTCCACCATAAAAGTAGATTCGCCCATAGAAATATTATCGCTCGCTCCTACCCTGGTAAAAATCTTATCTACCAGTCCGATATTAGCAGCTTTTGCAGGCACAAAACTTCCCATTTGCGCCATAAGAACAATAAGTGCAGTTTGCCTTAAAATAGCCGATTTACCACTCATGTTAGGCCCGGTGATCATAATAATCTGCTGATTTTCTCTGTCCAGCTGCACATTATTCGTGACATAATTCTCCCCGATTGGCAGCTGTTTTTCAATTACAGGATGCCGACCTTCCTGAATATCCAGCTCAAATTCCTCTTCAATAACCGGCCTGCAATATTGCTCGGTTTTAGCCTGCTGCGCGAATGAAGACAAGCAATCCAGGTGCGCTACCAGCTGCGCATTTTGTTGTACAGGCTGAATATATTCACTCATCCACAACACCAGTTTTCCAAAAAGCTCCTGCTCTAACTGAAGGATTTTTTCTTCCGCACCAAGTATTTTAGCCTCGTATTCTTTCAGCTCTTCGGTGATATATCTTTCGGCATTAACCAGGGTTTGCTTACGCACCCAGGATTCCGGAACTTTATCTTTATGCGAATTACGCACTTCAATATAATAGCCAAATACATTATTGCTGGCAATTTTTAGCGAAGTAATGCCCGTGGCTTTAGTCTCGCGCTCCAGCATATTGTTTAAATAATCCTTCCCCGAAAATGCCAATTTTCGCAGTTCATCAAGTTCTGCGGAAAAACCTTCAGCAATCACATTTCCTTTTTGAACATTTACCGGCGCGCTTTCCGAAAGGCTTTCTTTAATTTTCGATCGCAGTAAATCACAATTCTGCAGGTTATCGCCAATAATTTTTAGCGCCTCATTATCACAGTCGGTTGCGAGTTTTTTAATCGGAATTACGGCATCCAGGGAATGTTTTAACTGGTTTACTTCCCTTGGCGATACTTTCCCTGTGGCCACTTTGGAAATAAGCCTTTCCAGATCACTAATCTCTTTAATATGCTGCTGAACTTCAGCTAAAACCGAAGAATTCTTAATAAGAAATTCCACCACTTCATGCCGTTTCCTGATCTTCTCGGCATTTTTAAGTGGCAAGGCCAGCCAGCGCTTCAGCAGCCTTCCTCCCATCGGAGAAATAGTTTTATCGATCACATCCAGCAAAGTTACCGCGTTCATGGCGGTGGAATGGTATAACTCCAGGTTCCTGATAGTAAACCGGTCCATCCACACATATTCTTCTTCAGCAATACGACTAATGGCAGTTATATGCTGAAGTTTATGATGCTGGGTTTCGGCTAAATAATGTAAAATTGCGCCGGCAGAAATCACGCCTTCTTCCAAATGCTCTACCCCAAAACCTTTTAAAGATTTTGTCTGAAAATGGGAATTGAGTGTTTCTGTAGCGAAATCCTGCTTAAAAAGCCAGTCTTCCATATAGAAACAATGATAATCTTCGCCAAATTCCTTCGCAAAATCTTTTCTGAATTTCTTCTGAATTAACACCTCGCTCGGGCCAAAATTCTGAAGCAGTTTATCTATATATTCCGAGGTGCCCTGGGCGGTAAGAAATTCACCGGTAGAAACATCCAGAAAAGAAATCCCGATAGTTTTTTTTCCGAAGTGGATCGCGCAGAGAAAATTATTGGATTTGCTGCTCAGCACCTCATCGCTTAGCGCAACCCCGGGAGTTACCAGTTCCGTCACTCCGCGTTTCACTATTTTTTTGGTCATTTTGGGATCTTCCAGCTGGTCGCAAATCGCCACCCGCTGTCCCGCTTTTACCAGTTTTGGCAGGTAATTA
Source organism: Autumnicola edwardsiae (assembly GCF_031846505.1). Lineage (NCBI taxonomy): Bacteria > Pseudomonadati > Bacteroidota > Flavobacteriia > Flavobacteriales > Flavobacteriaceae > Autumnicola > Autumnicola edwardsiae. The sequence goes on along the minus strand of NZ_JAVRHP010000022.1, from coordinate 34,621 downwards.
TTGAGGGAATGGTGAGGGAAACCGGCAAGCTCAGTTCGTTCCCCGCCGTTATTACGGTTGGTAAGCACAATATTTAAAATCCGTGCAGCTTTTACCGCGTCTTCGCCAAAAGTTTCGTAAAAATCCCCCACGCGGAATAACAATAAAGCATCAGGGTATTTTGCCTTTATGGCATTATACTGCTTCATTAAAGGGGTAACTTGCTGTGCTTTTTTGGCTGCCAAAATCGGGAATTTTAATTTCAGCTAAAATAAAGAATCGCAGGATTGATTAGAAAAGAATGCTTTGGAAGTTATCTAATTTTATCCACATCACTTATCACAATATTTAAAATGAAAAATTTTGAATTTCTACGAATTACGAGCTGACAGAAACTTCCCCAACAGAGCCATTTTCTGAAGGAATCAGCTTAAATTCAAATTCCGGTTTTAAGCCCTTTTCCTTTCTATGCGATACATAAACTACTGCGGTCTCCGTTTCAGCTGAAATAATATTGATAAGATTGGTGATTTTAAGCGTGCTCTTATCGTCCAATGCTGAAGTTGGTTCATCCAGAATCAGCAATGGCGGGTGCTTGATCATGGCCCGGGCAATAAGCAGCATACGTTGTTGCAGCAAGGGCAAATCCACAAACACCTTTTTTTCCTGATGTTCCAGCTGAAGTGTTTTTAGCCATTCCTTTGCCAATACCAAATCCTTAAAATTTGGTTTTTGGTAAAGGCCGATGCTGTCCATTAATCCGGAAACTACCATTTCCAGCACTGTGTTCCTTCTGTGAAATAATTCGGTTAAGGCAGGGGAAAAATAGCCGATTTTCTTTTTGATCTCCCATACACTTTCCCCGCTGCCCTTTTTATTTCCGAATAAATACACGTTTTCACCATAAGCCTTGGGATTGTCTCCGTAGATCATGCTCAAAATGGTCGTTTTTCCCGATCCGTTCGGCCCGGTGAGTTTCCAGAACTGGCCTTTTTTGATCTCCCAGCTGATATTTGCCAAAATTGGATGCTCTTCATAATTCACCGAAACTTTCTCCAGCTTTACCAGCACCTCCGGGATATCTTCAAATTGCGCAGGGGCTTTGGGGATATTTTTTATCTTCGGAAACACTTCTTCGGAAGATTCTTCAGCTAAAAATTGATCTAATTTGATAGTTTTTTGCACTTTTCCGCCTTCTACTTCCAAAACTTCATCTATAAAGGGCAGAATATCCTCTTTCCGCTTAAAAATCTGTATAATTTGAACAGTTTCTGATACTTTTTCAAGTCTCAACTTCAAATCTGCAACCGACTCCTTATCAAGATTATCAAACGGACTATCTAAAATGAGAAATTCCGGATTTTGCTTCAACAGAAAGTTTAGCAAAACCTTACGTTTTTCTCCACTGGAAAACGTGCGCAATGACCGGCCTTCAGAAATGGCAATTTTCGACCTCCCGTGCCTGTGATCTTCCTCTATAAATTTATCCAGAACAGCATCAGAAAAAACCGCGCCATTCCCGGAATTTAATTTAGGCAGAATTGCTTCGGCATCTCCACTTAACAACTTCTGAAACCATTTTTGATTCGCTGAATTTTCCCCGCCGTCCAGGGCGTAATGTTTTATTTGCTTCATCTTACCTATTCTACGGATTTTCTTCATTTAAACCGTGCAGCCAATCGGCTAGTCTGTCTGTCCAGGAAGACAAATAGCCTTTTCCGAGGCCAAACGAAAATCCGTGGCCACCTTCAGGATAAATATGCATTTCCACCGGAATCTTCTTTGCTTTCAATGCTTCATAAAACCTAAGGCTGTTCTCCACCGGCACCGATTCGTCATCTGTAGCGTGAATTAGAAACGTGGGCGGCGTGTTTTGCTTCACCTGCAGTTCATTCGAGAAATTTTCAACTAATTCTTTCGAAGGATTGTTACCGAGCAAAGCGTTTTTAGAGCCTTGGTGGGTAAACTTTTCATCCATCGTAATTACCGGATAAATAAGCGCCATAAAATCTGGCCGTGCGCTTAAAGCGTCTACGAAATCTTTCTCGAAAGAATCTTGGTGATCAAAATGAGTTCCCAAAGTGGAAGCCAGATGCCCGCCAGCCGAAAAGCCTATTACCCCAACCTTATTTTTATTGATATTCCAGTCCTGCGAATGGGCACGTACCATGCGTATTGCCCGCTGCACATCCTGTAAAGGCGCTTCATAACTCACTTTAACCGATTTTGAACCGGGCAGCCTGTACTTTAAAACAATCCCTGCAATGCCTTTGGAGTTTAACCATTTTGCAAAATCTGTGCCTTCCCAATCGTAGGCCAGGCCGGCATATCCGCCGCCGGGACAAATTACCACGGCCTGCCCGGTGGCAGATTGTTTTGCAGGCAGATACACCGCGATGTTTGGCTCCTGCACCTTGGTAATCCAGTTGATCCCATCTTTTGCTGAAAGTTCCTTTTCATCAGATTTCTGACTATTGGGAATTTCATCAGGCCATAAAGGAAGTGTTTCATGTTGCGCCATTACTGAAGTTGTTGCTGCGATTAATAATAAAATGAGAAAATGTTTTTTCATGGGTATATGGTGTTTGTTGTTAATGTGAACGTGTCTCGCGACTCCGCTCCAGGTGACTGTAAAAAATCTCCCGCAGATCCCGCCGCTTATCGCAGAGTAAATTTGAGTTTTGAACTCTTCACTTTCCACTCTCCACTTACTTTACACTTTTAAACTTTCAAACCTTTAACTCACCCCTACTGATATCCCGCCGCCTGCAGGTTAAACAATTCGGCATAAAGTTTATCATTTTTCATCAGTTCCTGGTGCGTTCCAATTTCCAGCACGGCGCCATCTTTTAAAACCATAATCCTATCGGCAATTCTAACTGTACTGAACCTGTGGGAAATAATTACCGCGGTTTTGCCTTCGGTTAATCTAATAAATCTGTCGAAAGCTTCCGTTTCGGCACGGGCGTCTAAAGCCGAAGTAGGCTCATCCAGGATCAAAACCCCAGCATCTTTCATATAAGCCCTGGCAATGGCTATTTTTTGCCACTGCCCGCCCGAAAGATCTTTTCCGTTCTTAAACCTTTTCCCTAACTGCTGATTATAACCCAGCGGCAATTCTGAAACTACTTCGCGCGCGAGACTTTTTTCCGCAGCTCCGTCTATTCTTAATTGATCTCCAATTTCTTGGATTTCACCCATCGCAATGTTTTCCCGCAGCGTTAATTCAAACTTTACAAAATCCTGGAAAATAACACCAAAATACTGCTGATAATCACTCTGTTTGTATTGCTTCACCGGAATTCCGTCCAACAGGATTTCTCCTTCGGTAGGTTCATAAAACCGCAGCAACAACTTAATAAGGGTGGTTTTTCCGGCGCCGTTTTCCCCGACAAAAGCAAGTTTTTCCCCAGCCTTCAGTTGAAAATTGATGTTTTGGACCACCCACTTTTCAGATTTGGGGTATTTAAATCCTACGTTTTTAAATTGAAACCCCGATTCAATTTTCTTCGGCAAAGGCAGTTTTCCTTCCGAAGATTTTTCAGTATAAGTAAGATCGAGAAAATCAAAATAGTCCTGAAGATACAGCGCGCTTTCTGTAATTGCCGTAAAACGGGTAAAAAATCCCTGCAATTTAGAACGTAACCTGTTAAACGATCCGGATAGAAAGGCCAGATCCCCAAGCGAAAAGACACCTGCCACCGTCCTGAAAATGATAAAAACATACGCCCCATAATAGGCCGAAGTGCCAATAACATTAAAAAAAGAACCCCAGCCGGCACGTTCTTTCGCCAGTTTTTTACTCTGCATATAATACGTATCGGATAAGTTCTTAAACCGGTTTGCGAGATAATCTGAGAGTCCGAACAATTTCACCTCTTTCGCGGTCACATCACTGGCACCGGCATAGCGCAGGTAATCCAATTCCCGCCGTTCCTGAGTCCAGCTAAGGGCGAGGGAATAGCTGGTGCCGCTAAACTTGATTTCATTGATAATAGTGGGAATTATGGAAACGACCAACAAAATAATCAGCCACGGCTCAAAGGCGACCACTCCGCCAAGCAAAGACAGGATAACCACCACATCTTCGCCCTGAGTGAGAATGTTAGACATCAAGCCAACACGGCCGGTGGTTTGCTGCCTCGCCCGCTCCAGCTTATCGTAAAATTCGGAATCTTCGAGCTGGTCCAGGTTTAATTCTGATGTTTTTTTGATGATTTTAACCGAAGTATTTATTGAATATTGATCGCCTAGCAGTCCGTCGCTCAAACTTATTCCGCGACTGATTAAGTCTGAAATTACCGCCAGTCCAAATTCCACGGCTACCAGGATCCACAACCGATCCAGGTCTTTTTCTTCCGCAGCAATCTGAAGTACAACCTCATCTATAATGAGTTTCCCGACATAAAGAATAAGCACCGGCAAAAAGGCATTAACTACGCGGCACAGCAGGTTAACGTAGAAAAGCATGGGGTTTACTTTTCTGATTTCCTTAAAAAACCTGGGAACAAATTTCAGCGAAGCAAAACTTTCCCTAAAGTTGATTTGGTTAGGTTCTAATGATTTCTTCTTTCGTGGCAAAAGCTGATTTTTATGCGCAAGTTAAGGAGGAAAAATGATTTTTACCGCTGGTGACGATAGCTTCAAAATAAAATACTGAAATTAATAATTCTTATTTTCGCAAAATGGAAAACCGAAAGCTTAAGAACAGCGAACTGGATCGCAAATCTGTTGAAGAATTTAGAGAGGCCTCCAAAACGCCAATTATCGTCATCCTGGACAATATACGCAGCCTTAACAATATTGGATCTGTGTTTAGAACTGCAGATGCTTTTTTGATTCAGAAGATTTATCTCTGCGGAATCACCGCCCAACCGCCCCATAAAGATATTCAGAAAACTGCACTGGGCGCTACAGAAACTGTCGCCTGGGAATATGCTGAAGATGTTTTGGATCTGGTGGAGAAGCTGAAAAAAAACGACATAAAAGTTTTCTCTGTTGAACAGGCTGAAGGCTCGATAATGCTAAACGATTTCCAGCCACAACAGGAAGAAACTATTGCCGTAGTCTTTGGGAATGAAGTAAAAGGTGTACAGCAGTCGGTTGTTTCTGCAAGCGACGGGATTATTGAAATTCCGCAGCTGGGCAGTAAGCATTCTTTAAATATTGCGGTGAGTACAGGGGTTGTTCTTTGGGACTTATTTGTAAAAATTTCTTCTATTAGAGAATGATTTGTGTATCTAAAACCTACAAGGTTTTAAAAACCTTGCAGGAGAGAATCTTTTATTCCCCCTTTGGGGGTTAGGGGCTTTAGGAGAATTCAATTTCATCTAAAAGGGTCAGGTAATCTTTCCGGTTATTCACAAAATCTTTATCTGAAATATCGATGATCTGCACCTTCATTCCCGTCTGCGATTTAATAAACGAGAGGTAAGATTTATTGATTTCCAGTAAATATTCTGGCTGGATATTCTGTTCGTAATCGCGGCCACGCTTTTTAATGTTTTCGAGCAACCTGTCGGTATTCTGATATAGATAAATATATAATTCCGGCTTTACCAGTTCCTTGTACATGAGATGAAACAGCTTGTTGTAAAGCGAATATTCATCTTCCTGAAGCGTGATTTTGGCAAATATCAGCGATTTAAATACATCGTAGTCTGAAATTACAAAATCTTTAAAAAGGTCGTACTGCGAAATATCATCAGCAAGTTGCTGGTAGCGATCTGCCAAAAACGACATTTCCAGCGAAAAAGCATAACGCTCCTTATCTTCGTAAAACTTCGGCAAAAACGGATTGTCTTTAAAACGTTCCAAAATCAATTTTGCATTAAAATCCTGGGAGATCATTGTGGAAAAACTGGTTTTTCCCGCCCCAATATTTCCTTCTACCGCGATATACCTGTAGTTTTTAAAGCTGTAATTCTTCTGCGGAAGTTTTAATCCTTCAGAAATCCGGTTAATTTCAGTTTTATCTTTCGTTTGCTGAAGTAGTTCAGAAATTGTTTTTTTTAGAAGCGGATGAACCTCTTTGCCCGCAATGTCTTGTAAAGGCTGAAGTACAAACTTACGGTTCTGCATTTCAGGATGCGGAATCTTCAACTTTTCAGTTTCCACAACCTCACCCTCAAAAAGCAAAATATCGAGATCCAGCGTACGATTCTGGTAATTCTTAGAGTCTGTTCTGCTACGGCCGGCTTCAGTTTCTATCTGCAGTAATTTTTGCAGCACTTCTTCCGAAGAAAAACGTGTTGCAACAGTAACACAGGCATTAAGAAAAGAATTTCCGCTAAAACCCCAGGCTGGAGTTTCATATACTTTAGAAACATCTTTGACCTCCCCTACTTCTTCAAAAAGACGATCTACAGCATCCTGTAAAAAGAGAAAACGCTCGCCAACGTTGCTTCCCAGCGCGATATATACTAATTTAGGGGAATTCAATTGAGAAAAAATTTAATAAGACCCGGTGAAAAATTTCACGGCAAATTAAGCAAAACAAAATCACATCTCCTTAATTTCGCCTCAAGTCTTTAAAAAAATAATGTGACGCAACTTTATATTAAGGACCAGCTTTCCGCACAAAAGATCTATCTTATTTTAGGGGCTTTGTTTATCGCTTCCCTGGTGGTTTCGAACCTTATTTTTCAAAAATTTTTTTACTGGGATTTCTTCGGAATCTACACTTTTGAAATTTCTGTAGGAATTTTACCTTATCCCGTCACGTTTCTTATAACTGACATTATTAGTGAAATCTATGGACAACGCAAAGCCAACCAAATTGTAACTGCCGGAATTTTCGCTTCCTTTTTCTCGCTGCTTATCGTCTTTTTAGCAGACGCTGTTCCTGCCACAGCATGGTCTCCTGTTGGCGACAAACTTTTTAAAACTGTCTTTGGCGCCACCACCATCGCGGTTTTTGCTTCTATGTTGGCCTATCTCCTCGCCCAATACATCGACATACAATTGTTCCATTTCTGGAAAAAACTAACTAAAGGAAAACATTTATGGCTGCGGAACAATTTCTCCACTTTCCTGTCACAATTTGTAGATACGTTTTCGGTCTTATTTTTGCTCTGTAGTTTCAATAGAATTGAATGGGACCTGTTTGGCGGATTATTGCTTAGCGGATTCCTTTTTAAAGTTATAGTCGCCGCGATTGACACTCCGTTTTTGTACCTGGGTGTCTATACGCTTAGAAGAAAGTTTGGTCTGAAGCAAGGCGAAGAATTAAAAGATCCCGGACAGGATTTAAAAGTATAGGTTATGAAAAAAGCACTTAAGATATTCGGAATTTTCATTTTAGTGGTGGTTATTATTTTAATCGCCGCTCCATTTGTTTTTGAAACACAGATTGAAAATTTTGTAAAAAAGACAATTAACAAAAATGTAAATGCGCAGGTTGAATTCAGTGAAATTGATCTAAGTTTTTTCAGAAGTTTCCCGCAGGCCACTGTGGTTCTAAAAGATGTGAGCGTACTTAATAATGCTCCTTTTCAAGGGGATACGCTGGCGCTAAGCGAAGAAGTGCTACTGGAAATGTCTGTAAAAGAACTCTTTAAGGGCAGTGAAGAACCAAAAAGTATAGATGAATTCCGCCTGAATAATGCTTATGTAAACATAAAAGTGGACTCCCTTGGAAATGCCAATTATGATATTGCTATTGAAGATACCACGGCTACTACCGCTACAGACACTACTACTTCGAGCGGTTTTAGTTTTGACCTGAAGCATTACGAAATAAACAATTCCCGGTTAAAATATTTAGATGAAGGTTCTAAAATGGCCCTTCACCTGGAAGACCTTAATCACAATGGAACCGGAGACTTCTCTTTGGACGAAAGTGAGTTGGATACTGAAACCACGGCCCTGGTAACTTTCGATTTTGACGGCACTAATTATTTAAACCGAAACAAAGTGGCCCTGGATGCTGTGATACAGATGGACCTTGAAAATATGAGGTACACTTTCCTGGAAAACGAGGCGATGATCAACCAGTTACCGCTAACTTTTGATGGTTACGTTCAGGTAAATGAAGACAACAATGAAATTGACCTCAGTTTTAAAACGCCATCTTCAGATTTTAAAAATTTTCTTGCTGTTATTCCTGAAGAGTACGCAAAGAACATAGAAAATGTTGAAACTAATGGAGATTTTGTGGTAAACGGAATAATCCGTGGGGTTGTTGACGAAACCTGTATCCCAAAGATGGATATCAAAGTAAGTTCAAATAATGCATCCTTCAAATATCCAGATTTACCGAAAAGCGTTCAGGATATTAACATTGATCTAAAGATTATCAATGAAACCGGACTTGTAGATGACACCTATATCACTTTTGACAATGTCACCTTCCAAATCGATCAGGACAGGTTTGCCGCCAACGGAAGTGTGCGCAACCTTATGGAAAACATGCTGGTAAACCTTAATTTAGACGGCACCATAAATTTGGCAAATATCGAACAGGCGTATCCGCTGGACATGGAGTTGGACCTCAACGGAATCTTAACCGCTGATCTTACCACCAGTTTTGATATGAATTCTATTGAAAATGAGCAATATCAAAATGTAAACAGTAAGGGTACTGCCAGCATCAGGAATTTTAGCTACAGCTCTCCTGAAATTCCCAACGAAGTGCAAATTTCCAGCGCAAACCTCAACTTTAACCAGGGAAATGTGACAGTGCCGGAATTGAAAATGACTACGGGACAAACCGATATTACTGCTTCGGGAAATATTCAGAATTTGATGGGTTATCTTTTCACAGATCAGGCTCTAAAAGGAAACTTTCAGGTGAATTCCAACACATTTGCAGTGAACGATTTTATGGTTGCTGAAACTGAAGAAACCGCTGCAGAAGATGCTGAAGCAACTTCAGAAGAAGATACTCCTGCCCAAACAACGGGAGAAGAAGCTGTAAAAATCCCTTCTTTCCTGGATGTGCAGGTTGCCTTTAATGCCAATCGGGTTCTATACGATAACCTCGAGCTAAAAAACACTACAGGAACAATTATTCTAAGGGATGAAACTGCTACACTGCAGAATGTTACCAGTTCTATTTTTGAAGGAAGTATTGCTTTGGACGGGAATGTTTCAACCAAAAATCCCACGCCTACTTTCCAGATGGACCTGAACCTGAATTCACTTAACATCGCCCAGTCCTTTAATAGTATGGAAATGCTGCAGGCACTCGCACCAATTGCAAATGCCCTGGAAGGAAAATTACAGACCACTTTAAACCTGCAGGGAAATTTAAATAATGATATGACTCCGCAGCTCCAAAGCCTTGCCGGAAATGCCTTAGCACAAATATTAACTGCAGAAATAAATCCGGATAATATGCCATTACTGAGCAGGTTGGATAATGAGTTAAGTTTTATAGACCTTAACGATATTGATCTCGATAATCTTAGAACCAATCTTACATTTAATAACGGAAATGTAGAAATTTCCCCCTTTAATTTTGACGTGGAAGGAATAAATGTGGAAGTTGCAGGTTCGCACGGTTTTGATATGGATATGAATTACAGCGTAAACCTGGATGTTCCTGCGAGATACCTGGGAAGCCAAATTGGAGGTGCGATCGGGCAGTTAAGTGGCGAAAATATTCAGGATATGATGGTAGCACTACCGGTGAATTTGAGCGGAACTTTCGATAATCCGCAGATCAACCTGAACATGCAGCAGGCTGTGGCCAATTTAACGCAAAAGATCGCTCAGCAGCAAAAAGAGAAACTGCAACAAAGAGGGATTGACGCCATAAATGATGTTTTAAAAGGCAGAAGAACTACAGATAATTCAACGCCACAGGATCCTACCGCCGCAGACAGCACCGCAACTCCGCAACAGACTCCGCCGCAAAGTACTGAAAATAAAGTAGAGGAAGCAGCGCGTAACATTCTTGGCGGAATTCTAAACAACAGGACGAAAAAGAAGGATACTACCGGGAACTAGAAGGGTGAAAGAAGTGGAGAGTGGAAGAAGTGGAGAGAGGAGAGTGAAAAGATTTTTTTTCTCTCCTCTCTTCACTTTCCACTAAAACGGCTTATTCAAAAAATGGCAATTTTCATCCTTAATTTTAAATGATGTTTCCTAACTAAAAGAATACAGGTACGGTTATAAATCAGACCTGACAGGTTTTAAAAACCTGTCAGGTCTTGCTTCCTTTTACAAAAAGTCTAAGTCAAAATTTGGCAATTATTGCTCTTATATACGCTCGTTTACAGACAGAACTTGGAAGCTAATGAAGAGTTTAAAAAAAGAACTTTCTCTCTCTCTCCACTCTCCACTAAAAAAATTACGAAACATTCAACTCTACCACATAGCCTTCATGCGCTCGCACGTTAAAAGCTGTACCGTCTTCAAAAATAAGGTATTGTCCTTTTATTCCTTTTAAAATTCCTTCATAAAACGGACTTTTCTTTAAAGTAAGCGTTTTTACTTTCTTCGGAAATTCCAGTACGGGGAATTCGATTTCGGTTTCTTTGTTACTGGCCAGGTAATATTGTTTGGCTTCTTCAGGAATAAAATCCTTCAGTTTTTCTCTTTCTTCAGCTAAATCCAGATCCAGAATATCGTTGGTGAGCATTTTGCGCCAGTTTGTTTTGTCTGAAACATGGTCCTTTAAAGCTACTTCGGTAATTCCAGCGAGATATCTGTTGGGCACTTCCACAATTTCTATAGCCTCGTGCGCTCCCTGATCGATCCAGCGTGTAAGCACCTGGCTCCTGCGCGTCACCCCAACCTTCACATTGCTGGAATTGGCAAGATATACCACATGAGGCTGGAGTTGCGATTGCTTTTCGTATTCCAGGTCCCTATCTTCCTCCCCCAAATGTGCTTTACTTAATTCTGGCCTCATAATCCAGTCTCCTGCCTGCGGAATACTACTCCAGCAGTCATAGCAAAATCCGCTTCTAAACACTTTTTTCTGTTTAGCACAGTTAATACACTGAAACTGAAGAAAATTTATACTAAGTTTCTTGTTTAGAACCTGGTTAAGGTTAAGAAAGTCCGATTCGAAAAGCAGGTAATATTGAACGGTATCTGTAAGTTCCGTTTTCATTTTGGTAAGCACACCTTCGTACCTCATAGATTTGGTATTATTCTTTGTTGAAACGATTTTTTTTGCAGGCTGTAAAGTTTAGTTTATTTTTAGCCAACCAACCATTTTATGCCCTTAAGACTTAGCGCGTAAAGTTAAAAATAAATAATGCCAATTCCGTTAGTAAATTCTGTTGCCTCCTGGTTCCTTAAAAAACGGATCCACCAAATGGAATTATTTATAAAGTACCCTCACGAGGTACAGCATGAGCTTTTAAAAAACCTGATCTCAAAAGCAAAAAACACTGAAGTTGGCAGGAAATACGACTTTGCTTCCATAAAAGGTTATCAGGACTTTGCAGATCGTGTTCCGGTTCAGAAATACGAAGATTATGAACCCAATATTGAAAGAAGCAGGCGTGGTGAAAATAACATTTTCTGGCCCACTCCTATTAAATGGTTTGCAAAATCCAGCGGAACCACTAACGCCAAAAGTAAATTTATACCCGTAAGCGACGATTCCCTTGAAAATTGCCATTATGCGGCGGGCAAGGATATGTTGTGCATGTATTTAAATAACAATCCGCAGTCGCAAATGTTTGCCGGCAAAAATTTAAGACTTGGAGGAAGTAAGGAAATCTACAGGGATAACGGAACGGCATATGGAGATTTGTCGGCAATTTTAATAGATAATATGCCTTTTTGGGCAGAATTTAGCAGCACTCCCAGCAATGAAGTTTCTTTGATGAACAACTGGGAAGTGAAAATGCAGGCTATTGTAGATGAAACTATTAAGGAGAGAGTTACCAGCCTTGCCGGAGTGCCTTCGTGGATGCTGGTTTTGCTGAATAATGTCCTGGAAACTACCGGAAAAAACAACTTATTTGAAGTCTGGCCGCACCTGGAGGTCTATTTTCACGGGGGGGTGAGCTTTAATCCTTATGCATCGCAATATCAGAAAATCCTGCCTAAAGAAGACTTCCGGTTTTATGAGATTTACAATGCGAGCGAAGGATTTTTTGCCTGCCAGGATCAAAATGATTCCAAAGAATTGTTGCTGATGCTGGACTACGGAATTTTCTACGAATTTATTCCGATGAATACCTATAATACTTCAGAAGAAAAGCTGATTCCGTTAAGCGAGGTCGAAATTGGTCAAAATTATGCAGTCGTTATAACTACAAATGCCGGGCTATGGCGTTATAAAATAGGCGATACCGTTCGTTTTACTTCAGTAAGTCCTTATCGAATAAAAGTTTCGGGCAGGACAAAGCACCATATAAATGTTTTTGGAGAAGAGCTTATTATTGAAAATGCCGAAGAAGCCCTAAAAAAAGTTTCCCTTGTCACAAATTGTGAAATTATGGACTATACCGTGGCACCTATTTTTATGGAAGGCAAAGAAAAAGGCTCCCACGAATGGATTATTGAATTTCTCACCCCGCCACGGGACCTTGAAAACTTTAAAATTCAGCTAGACAAGGCGCTACAGGAAATAAACAGCGATTATGAGGCCAAACGCTTTAATAATATGACGCTTAATATGCTCAAAATTCACCAGGCACGTAAAGACCTCTTTTATGACTGGCTTAAAAAGAACGACAAATTAGGCGGCCAGCATAAAATTCCCAGGCTTTCCAATTCAAGAAAATACGTTGAAGAATTGCTTACTATGATGTAAAGATGCATCCCAAATTTTGACAATTATCGGCTTCTATTTTCCTTCTCTTTGCAGGAATAAAGGTTTGAAGATTTGGGTTTATACGTATCTTTGACCCCTATGAGCAGCCTGGTACAAATTTCAGTTTTACCCAACCAACAGGAAGACGAATCTGTTATTCTCCCGTTGGCGTTGGAAAAAGCCAAAATTAAAAAGAAAGATATTCGGGAGTGGCGGATTCGGAAACGATCTATTGATGCCCGAAGAAAGCCGGTCAAGATTAATCTTCAGGTGGAATTCTGGAAGAAGGATGAGGTGCGAAAGACCATTCCGGCATTTATTCCACAGCAGGTTTTAAATTCTAAGGAAATTGCCATAATTGGTGCCGGGCCGGCAGGTTTATACGCTGCGTTGCGCGCTGTTGAAGCCGGACTAAAACCAATAGTTTTTGAACGTGGAAAAGATGTTCGCGCACGGAGGCACGATCTTGCGAAGATAAACAAAGAGCAAATTGTGAATCCCGAATCGAATTACTGTTTTGGAGAAGGCGGCGCCGGAACCTATTCTGACGGAAAATTATACACACGTTCTAAAAAGCGTGGTAATGTCCTGAAGGCACTGGAGTGGTTTGTACATTTTGGTGCAGATCCTGAAATTCTCGTAGATGCACATCCACATATCGGGACCAATAAACTTCCGAAGATTATCACTTCTATGCGGGAAGCGATAATTGAAGCCGGCGGGGAAGTCCGTTTTAATTCCAAACTTACCGATTTAAAACTGGAAAACAACAAAATTGAAGCTATTCAGATTAATGATGACCAGTGGCTTTCTTTTGAGGAAGTAATTTTAGCAACAGGACATTCTGCCAGGGATATATTTTACCTTTTACACGAAAAAAATATTAAAATTGAGGCAAAACCATTTGCGCTTGGGGTTAGGGTGGAGCATCAGCAAAAGTTAATTGATACCATACAATATCACGGGGACGATGAAAATCCTTATCTGCCGCCCGCATCTTACAGCCTTGTGGAGCAGGTAGACGGCCTGGGTGTTTATTCCTTTTGTATGTGCCCCGGCGGTATTATTGCCCCTTGCGCCACAGCACAGGAAGAAGTGGTTACTAACGGATGGAGCCCAAGTAAGCGTAATAATCCGTACGCCAATTCAGGGATTGTGGTGAGCGTTACCCCTGAAGATTTGCCAAATTTCGATCCTAATGATCCCTTTGTGTCGCTGGATTTTCAGAAAAGTGTAGAGCATGCGTGCTGGGAAGCAGCCGAAAAAACCCAGCAGGTTCCTGCGCAGCGAATGATAGATTTTGTGGAAGGAAAAGTCTCTGTAGATTTCCCGAAAACATCTTATCAACCCGGTATTGTGAGTGTTGATTTGAATAAAATTCTGCCTCCGCTAATTGCCACCCGCCTGCAAAAAGCATTTGTACTCTTCGGAAAAAAACTGAAAGGTTATTATACCAATGAAGCGGTTTTACATGCGCCGGAAAGCCGGACTTCCTCCCCTGTTTCCATTCCGCGCCATCCTGAAACCTTTGAACATATCGAAGTAAGCGGACTTTATCCCTGCGGGGAAGGAGCCGGTTATGCCGGCGGAATAATCTCTGCCGCAATAGACGGAATTAACTGCGTGGATGCTATTGCTAAAAAATATGCTGAAGAGAATTCTTAATTGCAATTAAAGTGCATCGTGGTTCAAACAGCAGTCGATAATTGCCATTTTCGAGGCCTCTCCTCGAAAACCCAAGTGGCTCCTCAAAAGCAACTTGAAATTACAATTACGGATTAGATTATTCTCAGAAAATGATATTGCATTCAAAATGCAAATTGATAATTGGCGTTTTTAAAGCACAATCTTACAAAGTAGGGAAACCTGTCAGGTTTTGAAAACCTGACAGGTTTACTTTTACCTTAAAGGAGCAAAAAACCCCTTCATTTCTGATGGGGTTTTGATTTTGAGCGGGAGACCCGGTTCCCTTCGATTTGCTTTTCCAAAGCTCACTCAGGACAGGCTTCTCACCCGGTGGTTTTTCAGCAAAAGTTGGGACAACAAAAAACTCCAACATTTCTGAAGGGGTTTGTTTTGAGCGGGAGACCGGGTTCCCTTCGATTCACATTTTCAAAGCTTACTCTGGGCAGGCTTCTCACCCGGTCACTTTTTAAACAGAAGACCGATAATTGCCATTTTTGAGTCATCATCCTAAAGAGCCGGTTTCAGTTTCTACCGATGGAGTGAAAATGGACAACAAAAAACCCCTGCATTTCTGAAGGGGTTCGTTTTGAGCGGGAGACCGGGTTCGAACCGGCGACATTCAGCTTGGAAGGCTGACGCTCTACCAACTGAGCTACTCCCGCAATAGCACTGCAAATATAAAGTTTAAGTCTTTCAACTTCCAAAAAAATTAAAGCTTTTTTAAAAAATGATATCCCTTTATTACGTAGCCTTCGTTCATATAAAATTTATGAGAACGATAATTCTGAACGTAACTATTTAATTCTGAAGTCTCACAACCTTTTTCTTCAGCATAATTATAGATAAATTCAAATAATTTCTTTCCTATTCCTTTTCCCTGAACTTCTTCAGAAATATAAATATGATCGGGCTCGCAACTTCTACCGGCATAATGCCTGGTCATAAACCAAAGCCCAAAAACACCAATTAGCTTCTGATCAATAAAAATTCCGAAGCATTCATAATTCTGCTCGAGCATTTCAGTAAATCGTTTCTTTAAAATTTCATCAGAAAATTCTTCTTTGGACAACTTCTGAATAAATGGAATTATTGTTTCTATATCTTCTTTTAAAATCTTGTTAAATGCAGGTTCCATACCGGAGTTTTCTGCTAAAATAATCATATTTTTAGCCATAACTAGATTAGATAATTTTTACAAGAAATATGAAAGATAAAACCGGAAAAATTCAGGATTTAATAGATGCAAAATTCCTTAAAGAACGTAAAGTTTTTCTTTGGGGAATGGTAAACGACAAGACGGCTAAGCACGTGATTGACCGGTTAATGTATCTTGATCTTGACGGCGACGAAGAAATACAATTTTTTATAAATAGTCCTGGAGGTTATGTAACCGATGGATTTGCTATTTATGACACGATACAATCCCTTAACAGCCCGGTTTCTACTATTTGCACCGGTCTTGCTGCTTCTATGGGCTCTATTTTGCTTTCTGTAGGAACTAAAGGCAGAAGGTTTATCCAACCTCATGCCAAGGTTATGATACACCAGCCAAGCGGTGGCGCACGTGGCCAGGCTTCAAATATTGAAATTCAGGCAAATGAGATCCTGAAGACCAAAGAACTCAGCGCCCGGATTTTAGCAGAAAATTGCGATCAGGATTACGACAGGGTGATGAAAGATTTTAACCGTGACTACTGGATGGACGCAGACGAGTCTTTAGATTACGGCATTGTAGATGGGATCTTAAAAAAATAGCAAATGGACATTAAACACAAGGAAAGCGATACGCGGGGAATGTTCTATATTGAAGGTGAAAAAGGTATTATTGCTGAACTTACTTACAAGAGGCAAGATAACAACATCATTCTTATAGACCACACTAAAGTAGACCGAAAATTTGAAGGTCAGGGACTGGCTACAGAACTTTTAAAAAGAAGTGTGGAGCATGCCCGGGAAAACAATTTAAAAATTGACCCGCTCTGCCCTTTTGCAGAGGTTCAGTTTGAAAGGCACAAATCTTACGAGGATGTAAGAGCCACCAGATAAACATAAGCCCTACCATAGGGCTTTTTTCTTTTTTGCCTTAAGTTAGCGCAAAAATCTGAAATCCAGATTGCCATGATAACAAACAGAGTTTATACTTTAATTACGTTTTTAATCGCCACGCTTGTTTTTATTTCATGCAAAGACAATGCAGAAGAACCGGGCATTGAAACATCCAATAATACAGAATCAATAGGAAAGTTAACCGATGCTGAATTTATTTCGGAACTTTTTGCAGACACTGCTGCAGCAAAAAATTTGTCGCTGCAACGCAGAAAAGAAGCTGCTGAATTTTATAAGGATCGGGATTTTGAGCCGGTTTGGGTAAATTCGGGACTGCGGGAAAGTCTATACCGGAATATTCAAAATATCGATAAAGACGGACTAAATCCTGAAGATTACAATATACAATACCTGGAAGAATCTTTATCCAATCTTGAGGATTTGAATCAGGAAGAAAAATCCAGGCTTGAAATTTCATTAACAGATAATTTCCTTCAGCTTGCACATGATCTTTATTACGGAAAGCTGAATCCTAAAGAACTTTTTGAAATCTGGGACCTCCCAAAGGAAGACATTGACCTGGCGAAAATTCTGGAAGAAGCCATAAACCAGGAAGATATTGATGCTACATTAAATTCAATCAAACCAGATCACCCGGTTTACCTTGGCTTAAAAAAATCCCTTGCGGAATACGAGAAACTGAATTCTGAAGAAAAAAGTATCACAACAATAGCGTCAGGAAAAACTATAAAACCGGATGAAAATGATCCAAGAATCCCTGCTATCGCAAAGCGCCTGGAAGAAATCGGTTTTTCTATAGAGTACGACTCTCTAACAAACAAAAATAATAAAGAGATACAGGAAGCTATAAAAGAATTTCAACTTCAATATGGAATTCATGTAGACGGCGTTATTGGTCCCGGCACTATTTCCAGCCTTAATAAAAGCAGTGAAGACCGTTATCATCAAATAATGGCAAATATGGAACGTTGGCGCTGGTTTCCGCGAAATTTTGGAGATCATTATATCCTCGTGAATATTCCTAACTACAAGCTCACTGTGGTGCGGGAGAGCGACACGGTTTCAACGCATAAGGTAATGGTAGGTACACAGGCCAGGAAAACCCCGATTTTTTCTGATGAAATTCAATACATTGTATATAATCCAACCTGGACTATCCCTCCTACAATTAAAAAAAATGACGTTATTCCTGGTGCTGCCGGAGATATTTCTTACCTCAAAAACAGGAACCTTACTATTTACGACAATGATGGCCAGGAGGTAGATCCTTCTACCATTAATTTTGGTTCTGGTGAAGGCATGGATTATACCTACAGGCAGAAAGCGGGAAGTTCTAATCCTTTAGGACAGGTTAAGATTATTTATCCTAATGAGTACCTGATTTATCTCCACGATACTCCTTCCAAAGCTTTGTTTGAAAGGAATTCCAGGGCAGAAAGTTCCGGCTGTGTAAGGGTACAGGGCGCTATAGAACTTTCTAAATATCTCCTAAAAAACAGGTCGCAATATTCTTCTGAAGATATTGATGAGATTATCGCCTCCGGAAAAACCACACAAATTGAAGTTACCCAACAGGTAAAAGTTCACCACCTGTACTGGACTTCATGGCGCGAGAACGGAGAAGCACGATTTACTGAGGATATTTACGGAACTGATCAAAAGATTTACAATTTACTGAAGGAGTAGAATCATTCAGAAACAAAAAATCCCGCCAAAGAAGCGGGATTTCTGTTTTTCTTGTTCTTTACCTTTATGCTGTTGGATAATTTAGGTAAGAAGATTTTTTCAGGTAATCTGAAGAATTTTTGTGAATATAAACCACAGATTCACCTTTTATGGTATTTATAAGTTCTTTTGCTAAAGCGTTTGGAACAGCAGGACATCCATAACTTCTGCCCAGCCTTCCGTATTTTTTTATAAAATCTGGATTGGCATAATCTGCACCGTGAATTACAACATAACGTTTCCTGGCGTTGCTGTTAAATCCTTTCTCCTTTCCGTCGATAAAAAGAGAAAGTCCGTTACTACCGTAATATGTTTCTCCCGTCACGTAAAATCCAAGGGAACTTTGAAGAGAATTTAGAGTATTCGAGAATTTTTTTGCGAATTCGCCACCTGTATTTTTACCATGGGACGTATAGGTATGAAATAGTACTTCCTTATTTTCCATATCCAAAATCCACATTCTCTTCTTGCTGGAAGATAAATTAAAGTCTACTATAGTAAGAATTTTCTTGGTTACCTCACCTTGTTTTTCCAGTTTATAATAACCCTTCATTCCTTTTTCAAAAACCTCTAGTGTGGGAAGATTTATATTTTTTCTGGAAAAAGCTTCGTAAGCATTTGCGACTTCCTCTTTAAAGGTTAAAGCTTCAGTAGCCACAATCTCACTGATCGCATTCGATTTCTCATTTTCATTTCGTTTTTCCGTGCTCTTAAAAGCAAATGAAAAAACTAATACCGCCATCACAATCAAAATTCTATACGTCATATTTTAAATAGGTTTTATTTAAATTCCTGTTAATATATTCCAAAGGCTGTGCCAACATACAAAATATTCTCGTTATTTGCTGCTCAAAAGCCCCCAATACGAAACTTTAACATTTTAGCTTCTAATTAATTAAAATTAAAGCGATTAGAAGAAGCACGGCATTAAATTTATAACGTTGTGCATAAATTTCTAGTATCTGAAAAATCACTGAAAATGTTAAAATTCAGGTATAAGAGAAAATTCGGAGAAGTTAACGCTTTTTCAACCAGGGGTGTGATCTTCCAGAAGTTCTCTCCCGGATGTGCAGGATTTTATAAAGTTTAATTATAGATCCTGACGATCTGAGATTTAAGAAACATTTTAAAGCCTTATTTAGCAGGCGAAAATATTGTTTTTTATATTTGGAATTAAATTTAAAACACAAGATGAATAAAAAGGTCTTACTCATGATTCTGGATGGTTGGGGTATAACCCAGGATCCGGAAGTATCAGCAATCGCAAAAGCGAAAACACCATTTGTAGATTCCATTTTGGAAAATTATCCCAGTGCCCAGCTCAGGACAGACGGGTTAAATGTGGGGCTTCCGGAAGGACAGATGGGCAACAGCGAAGTAGGACATATGAATCTTGGTGCAGGCCGTATTGTTTACCAGGACCTGGTAAAAATAAACATGGCTGTAGAAAAAAATTCCTTAATACAGGAACCTGTATTAGAACAGGCTTTCACCTACGCTATTAAAAACAAGAAGCCTATTCACTTTATGGGTCTTTTAAGTGATGGCGGCGTACATTCCCATATTAACCACTTAAAAGGTCTACTTAGTGCCGCTGAAGAATTTGGAGTAAAAGACAAGTATGTACATGCTTTTACAGATGGCCGTGATGTAGATCCTCACTCCGGAAAAGATTTTATTAAGGAACTGGAAGACCACTTAGGAAAAACCAATGCCAAACTCGCTTCTGTTATTGGAAGGTATTTCGCAATGGATCGTGATAACAGGTGGGAAAGAGTGAAAAAAGCATATGATCTCATTACTCAAGGCATAGGCCAGAAATCAACAAATGCCGCTGAAACTATTCAGCAAAGTTATGATAATGACATTAGCGATGAGTTTATAGAACCTATCGTAATGACAGATGCCGCAGGAAATCCTGTAGCCACTCTTAAGGAAAAGGAAGTAGTGATTTTCTTTAACTTCAGGACAGACAGAGGGCGACAGCTTACCCAGGCATTAACACAGGCAGATTTCCCCGAGTATAACATGAAGAAACTTCCGTTGTACTACGTTACTCTTACCAAATACGACGATAACTTTACCAATGTTAATGTTGTATTTAAAAAGGACAATATCAGTACTACTTTGGGAGAAGTATTAGAATATACAGGCAAAAGACAGATTAGAATTGCCGAGACAGAGAAGTATCCTCATGTCACTTTCTTCTTTTCCGGAGGACGTGAAAAACCTTTTAAAGGAGAAAGCAGGATTATGTGCAACTCTCCTAAAGTTGCCACTTATGACCTGCAGCCGGAAATGAGCGCCTATGAAATTCGGGATAAAATAATTCCTGAATTAAAAAGTGAGTCGGCAGATTTTGTATGCCTCAATTTCGCGAATCCAGATATGGTTGGTCATACAGGCGTTTTCGATGCGGCTGTTAAAGCTTGTGAAACCGTAGATTCCTGTGCTAAAGATGTAGCTGAAGCAGCTATGGAAAACGGTTACTCTGTGCTCGTTATTGCAGACCACGGTAATAGTGAAACTATGATTAATCCAGATGGCAGCCCAAATACAGCACACACAACTAATCCGGTGCCGCTAATCCTGTTGGACAAAGACATTAAAAATATTAACAGTGGTAATTTGGGAGATATCGCACCTACCATTTTAAAACTGATGGGAATAGAGAAACCAGATCTAATGACGCAGGATTCTCTAATCTAAAAAATTAACAATGAAGAAATTACTCATTTTTTTTCTGGCCATTTTTCTCAGTTGCGGAAGCAGTAACTCTGTTGCTAAAAATGAAAAATCTTCAGAAAATACAACCTCTTTCTCTTTAGGTCCTCATAGAGAACCTCCCACCGGAGTTTATCAGAAGGATATGTTGTTGGGAGAATTCCAGAGAGAGGAACTTGAGGAAGAACCTTTTTCGCGCTGGTTCGAATCTGGCTATTCAGATTATGATCCAAACGACGAGGCAATGCAAACTATAAAGGAAAATATTTCAGATTATGAGATCACACTTGTAATGGGAACCTGGTGCGTAGACAGTAAAAGGGAAACGCCGAAGTTTTTTAAAATTCTGGACGAGGCAGATTATGATACGGAGCAATTAACCGCTATTGCTGTAGACACTAATAAAGATGCCCCAGGAAATATTGAAAAAGATTTAGATGCCAGGAGGGTGCCGACAATTATTTTTTATAAAAACGGCAAAGAAATAAACAGGTTTGTAGAGTATCCGCAGGAGAGTATAGAAGAAGATATTGCAAAAATTGTAAGTGGAGAGGACTACAGCCATTCTTATGCAGAATAAATTCAGAAAAACTGAATTAAAAAGAAGCTATTGATTTTATGCTACAATCATTAACAATTGCGGTAGATTTTGATGGCACTATTGTCGAAAATAAGTATCCGGAGATAGGAAAGCCTATGTTGTTTGCTTTTGAAACCCTCAGGAAATTTCAGGAGGAAGGGCACAGAATTATTTTATGGACGTACCGTTATGGGGACAAACTGGAAGAGGCTGTAGCATTTTGTAAATCTAAAGGCATTGAATTTTATGCGGTAAACAAAAGTTATCCCGAAGAAGATTTTGATAACGTTATTAGCAGAAAAATCCTTGCAGACATTTATATAGATGATCGCAATATTGGAGGTATGATTGGATGGGGAGAAATTTATCAAAAACTGTCCAACAATAAGACCCAAAAGACAAAAGTTAGAAGAAAAAAACCCGGACTGTTTGACCGGCTGAAAAATAAATTATGATAATACCTAAAACAAGAGAAGAGATTGAGTTAATGAGGGAAAGCGCCCTTATTGTCTCCAAAACTCTTGGAATACTTGCTCCCGAGATCAAACCCGGAGTTACTACGTTACACTTAGATAAAATAGCTGAAGAATTTATACGTGACCATGGAGCCGAGCCCGGTTTTTTGGGTTTATATGATTTTCCAAATTCCCTCTGCATGAGTCCCAATGCACAGGTAGTTCATGGAATTCCCAATGATACCCCGCTTAAGGATGGAGATATTATTTCTATTGATTGCGGAGCTTTAAAAAACGGATTTTACGGAGACCATGCCTATACTTTTGAGGTGGGAGAAGCTGCACCGGAGACCAAAGAACTGCTGCGAATTACCAAAGAATCCCTTTATGAGGGAATTCGTGAGTTCAAGATCGGTAACCGCGTAGGTGACGTTGCTTTTGCTATTCAGAATTATACGGAAAGTCACGGTTATGGCGTAGTGAGGGAATTAGTGGGCCATGGACTAGGTAGAAAAATGCACGAAGACCCTGAAATGCCAAATTACGGCAAACGCGGCAAAGGAAAGAAATTTGTTGAAGGCATGGTCGTGGCTATAGAACCTATGATCAACCTGGGAACCAAAAGAATCAAACAACTGCCTGACGGCTGGACTATTTTAACAGCAGACGATAAACCAAGCGCCCATTTTGAACATGATGTTGCCCTTATGGACGGCAGGCCAGAATTACTCTCTACTTTTAAATACATCTATGATGCTTTGGGTATAGAAAGTAACGAAGAAGACGAATTTAGATCAAAAATCTATGATCAGGGACTATAGAAACGAGAGCTGGAAAAGCCTGCACAAAGAAGAATGGCAGGACAGGTTTATATACCGGGTTTCCAACTTTGGAAGAATTATAAGTTTTTTGAAGAATCCAAAAGGGGATTTGATGAAGGGCGGCCGCGTTGGCGGATACCTTAACTTTGCCGTTAAACTGAAAAACGGAAAGCACAAAACGTATTACATCCATAGAATTGTAGCCGAACTTTTTCTGAAGAAAAAAGAGGGTGATAAATATGTGATCCACAAAAATTTTGAAAAAGATGATAACCGGGCAGAAAACCTTGCGTGGGCCACAAAAGAAGAGTGGGTACAGCATCAATACCACAGCCCGAAAGTAAAAGAAAACAAGCATAAGCGAAAATTGCGCAAAGTGGTTTCCTATTCTAAGCTTTCCTATGCACAAGCTGTTATTCTTAAGAAAAAATTACTGGATCCCGAAAGAAAAACCAGGATCAAGGTATTGGCCAAGCAGTTTGGAGTTTCAGAAATGCAGTTGTATAGAATTAAGTCCGGAGAAAACTGGGGAGATATAGAAGTTTAGCAATGAACCTCGAAAATTTCGGTTGTAAGCTTCAGCTAAAAGATTAAACTTCAGAGTGAATGAAAAAAGTTTTTAAGTTCTTCCTCAACACTATTCCGCGTCCCCTCCTTATTCGTTTCAGTTATTTCATACGTCCCGCTTTAAGGACCGCACTTCGTGGCAATCGCTATACAGATCCTATAGACGGCAGGAGTTTTTCCAGGTTTTTACCTTATGGGTATGGGAAGCAAAGGGAAAATGTTCTTTCCCCCTCTACTCTTTCTTTGGAGCGTCACCGTCTTCTCTGGTTATACCTGGAACGTAAAACGTCTTTTTTTACTGAAAAGCTTAAAGTGCTCCATTTTGCGCCTGAACAGGCTTTTTACAGCCGCTTCCGGAAATTGGCAAATATCGACTATACTACCACAGATCTCAACTCTCCGCTAGCCGATGTTAAAGCAGATATCAATAATTTGCCTTTTGAAGATAATGCTTATGATTTTATCCTCTGTAACCACGTTTTAGAACATATTCCGGACGATACACAGGCAATGAAAGAGCTTTACAGGGTTTTAAAGTCCGGAGGGACAGCTATTTTACAGATTCCGCAGGATTTAAGCAGAAAAACGACCTTTGAAGATGATTCTATTACCGATAAAAAGGAGCGGGCGCGAATTTTTGGCCAATATGATCATGTTAGAATCTACGGAAGGGACTATTTTGACAAATTGAGAAGCATGGGGTTTAAAGTGGAAGAAGTAAATATGACTTCAGAATTGTCAGCCTCTGAAATTGACAAATATCGACTTGCTAAGGGAGAGGTTATCCCGGTTTGCAGCAAATAAAACTATTCCTGAAGGTTTTCTTTAAAACCTTCAGAGGCGTAAACGGTAATTTCATTTTCACCTTCAGCATAGATAAAATAAACATCCACACCTTCTATCCTTTCCAGCATCTCTTGTGACTTTTCCAATCCAAGTGCCATAAAAGCAGTGGCGTAACCGTCTGCAAGCGTGCAATTTTCTGCCAAAACAGATGCGCTAAGCAAATTACTCTGTTGCGCCTTTCCCGTGAGAGGGTTAATAGTATGCACATACGCCTTTCCTGCAAGAATATCTTCCCTAAACTTCCTGTAATTTCCAGACGTTGCCAGAGCACGGTTTTTTAAGGCCAGTACCGTCTGAAAAGTCCGGTCTCCCTCTTCCTGTCGTGGATCGTCTATTGCCACCCGCCATGGGCTATCGCTTTGAATATTCCTGCCTTCTCCTACCAGTTCCCCACCCAGTTCTATTAGATAATTATCTACTTTATTTTTATCAAAATACAGCGCAATAACATCTATCGCGTAGCCTTTGGCAATCGCATTAAAATCCAGATAAACTTCGGGATGTTCTTTTTTAATTCTTCGATCTGATGTCAGCTTTATTTTATTAAACCCAACGTACTGCATTAGGGAATCTATTTCGTGATCCTGAGGGTTCTCTGTATAACCTGCCGGGCCAAATCCATAGGCGTTCACCAGCAGCCCGACTGTCGGGTCGAAATAACCTTCACTTTCTTCAAATATTTCTTCTGAAGACTTGAAAACTTCTACAAAATTACTGTCCACCACAATCCCGGTATTTCCGCTATTGATCCTGGAAATATCTGAATCTTCCTGATATGTACTCATGGAATTATTGATAACCCTGAAAATAGAATCGAGAGATGTCTCAACATCAAGTTCAGCTTCGGAAAAATAAGAAATATGGTAGGTGGTGCCCAGTGCAGCTCCGGAAACCGAATACTTTTGAGGACTGTCTTCAGAACAACTCCAACTTAAAATGGAGATTACAAGTAAAAACAAATATCGCTTCATGCTTCTAAATCTCCTGCCAGCCGTTATAATTAATCACATAATCTTCTTCACTGGTAATAGGTTTCTCATAATCTGCTGAATTTGCCAATCCCACGCCTGCATAAAAAGTTCTTGCATTAAATTTAAGGGCATGCTCTTTCATGGATTCCATAAAATCCCTATCAAAAGTTTTTGGGTTCTCCGGATAAGTAATAGCCCGCACAATAACAAAATGAAGTTTTTTATCCTTTAAAGCAACAAACTGGGGATTTCTCTTCAACTTACTGTTAACACCAAGGAATTCGTAGCCATTAGCTTCAAGATCATCACCAACGATGTTCATCGCGAGGTTATGTAGCTGTTGTTTATCCAATTCTGCCATAATCAAAGATAAAAAAATCCCGCCGAAGCGGGATTAAATCTATTATCCTCCAAAGTCATCAAATCTGATATTCTCTGGCGGAACTCCAAAATCTTCAGCCATTTTCTGAACCGCTTTGTTCATTAGCGGCGGTCCACAGAAGTAAACCTCGATTTCTTCCGGCTCTTCATGATGACTTAAATAATTGTCTATTACCACCTGGTGTATAAATCCAACAAAACCATCTCCCTCATCGTCCAGGCTTTCTTTTACTTTCCAGTTATCTTCTTCCATAGGTTCAGAAAGTGCCAGATAGAACTTAAAGTTTGGAAAATCCCTTTCCAGAGCTCTAAAGTGCTCTACATAGAACAATTCTCTCTTTGAACGCCCGCCGTACCAGTAAGTAACTTTTCTTCCGGTTTGAAGTGTTCTGAATAAGTGATATAAATGAGAACGCATTGGTGCCATTCCAGCTCCACCACCTACATACAACATTTCGGACTCACTCTCATTTATGAAGAATTCTCCATAAGGACCTGAAATAGTTACTTTATCACCTTTTTTCCTTGAAAAGATATAAGAAGATGCAATCCCAGGATTCACATCCATCCATGCATTTTTTGCCCTGTCCCATGGCGGCGTGGCCACACGAACATTCAGCATAATTTCACGTCCTTCTGCAGGATAGGAAGCCATAGAATAAGCTCTTTCCACAGTTTCTAAATTTTTCATAACCAGCGGCCACAGACCAAACTTGTCCCATTCCGCTTTAAATTTATCTGGAGTATCGTGTTCTTCGGGATGGGCAGTAATGTCCATATCCTCAAATTTCACTTCACATTTAGGAATTTCAATCTGGATGTATCCTCCGGCTTTATAGTCCATATCTTCTGGAATCTCCACAACAAATTCCTTGATAAACGAAGCAACGTTATAATTCCTTACAACCGTAGCTTCCCATTTTTTAATTCCGAAGACTTCTTCAGGAATAGTGATTTTCATATCCTCCTTAACCTTTACCTGGCAACCAAGACGCCATCCATCGGCAATCTCTTTCCTGGTAAAGTGTGGCTCCTCTGTAGGAAGAATAGCTCCACCACCTTCTTTTACTATACATTTACACTGGATACAGGTTCCACCACCACCACAGGCAGAAGGAAGGAACAGTTTATTTTCGCCCAGCGTGGAAAGCAGCGTTCCACCTGAACCTACTTCTATATCCTTTTCATTATTTACGTTAATACTAACTGGCCCAGAAGGCATCAGTTTGGCCTTAGCACCCAGCAGAATGGAAACCAATAAGAGTATTAATACTAAAAATACAACTACACTTGCTATTACAACTGTCATAGTCCTTGTTTTGTGATTATAATTTAATTCCCATAAAACTCATAAAGCCTATAGCCATTAACCCGGTAATAATAAAAGTAATTCCGAGTCCTTTAAGCGGGGCAGGTACGTTAGAGTATGTGATTTTTTCACGAATGGCAGCGATAGCCAGAATAGCCAGAAACCAACCAATTCCACTTCCAAAACCGTAAGTTAAAGCCTCGGTAATCATGGTAAATTCCTTTTGCTGCATAAAAAGGGCTCCTCCCAGAATTGCACAGTTTACTGCAATTAACGGAAGGAAAATACCTAAGGCACCATATAAAGCCGGGGCAAATTTTTCAACGATCATTTCCACCAACTGAACCATAGATGCAATTACCGCAATAAACATGATAAAACTAAGGAAACTAAGATCTACATCTATAAAATCGTCCCCAAGCCACCTTAAAGCTCCTGCCTGAAGCAGATAATTGTCCAGTAAGTAGTTAATTGGCACTGTAATAGTTAACACAAATATTACCGCCGCACCTAAACCAACAGCTGTTTTTACCGTTTTTGACACTGCTAAATAGGAACACATCCCCAGGAAGTAGGCAAAAATCATATTTTCTATGAAAATACTTCGTACAAATAAGTTTACAAATTCCATAATATCTTTCTTTAAGCTCTAGCGCTTGATTTTACTCTTCTATAAGTTTACGATTACGTGCCCGCTGAACCCAGATTATTAGCCCCACAACAATTAAAGCCATAGGAGAAAGCAACATCAAACCGTTGTTTTCGTAACCCAATGCATAAAGTCCTGTAGAATCTGCTGCACTTGTACCCTGGTGACCAAGAACTTCGTATCCAAAAAGCTTTCCTGATCCTAAAAGCTCTCTAAAGAAAGCCACAATAATAAGGATCAAACCATATCCTGCCGCATTTCCAATACCGTCAAGAAAAGATTTATAAACCCCGTTCCCAAGAGCAAAAGCCTCAAGCCGTCCCATTACAATACAGTTAGTAATAATAAGACCAATAAATACAGAAAGCTGCTTGCTCACATCGTAAGCATATGCCCGCAGTACCTGATCTACAAGTGCCACTAAAGATGCCACGACTACCAGCTGAACGATAATCCTAATCCGGCTTGGGATCATGTTACGCAGCATAGAGATAATAATGTTACTAAATGCCATCACCGCCATTACCGCAATTGCCATTACCACCGCTGGTTCCAGCTGCACAGTAATTGCCAGTGCTGAACAAATACCAAGCACCTGTACGGTAATTGGGTTATCATCGTCCAAAGGATCTGTTAATAATTTCCTGTTCTGTTTAGACAAGAAACTTTCTTTCTCCTCAGAATCTGACAAGAACAAGATCATTTCTTTCTTTTTTGCTTCCTTTTCTTCGGAAGTAAGGTTGTTGTCTTTAGCCATAATTACTCTGTAATTTTAATGTCTCTCTGCTCTTCGAAATACGGCAAATAATGTTCTAATCTCTCAGAAATCATGTCTGAAACACCATCTCCTGTAATTGTTGCTCCTGAAATAGCGTCTACCTCATGATCTGTAGAAGCACCTCCTTTTACTACAGATACTCCTTCTAACATTCCAGCTTCGTTAAATATTTTCTTACCTGCAAAGCTTTCCCTAAACCAGGCTTTAGTTATTTGCGCCCCTAGTCCAGGCGTTTCCCCAAGATGGTCAAAAGTTGCCCCTTTAATTGTATTAACATCGTTCTGTAGCGAAATATACCCGAAAATAGCATTCCATAGTCCATTCCCTCTCAAGGGAACAATGTAATATTTTTCACCTTCATAATTCGCGATATAAAGCGGGAAAATCTGTTCTGAATCAACCCTCTTAATCTCCTTTGCAAGATCTACGTTAAAAGCATCTAAACCCTCATCTACAGAACCGTCTGCGCGTAGCGCCACAGTTTCTGTAATATATTGATTATACAAACTTTCGGCTCCTGCACGGTCTGTCTCAACACCTATGGTGTTAAGGATACTTTGCATTTTCTCCTGGCGCACATTTTCATACTGCGTAGGTTGTAACGAAGTGGCAGTAAAGGCAAGAATGGATGCCACAACCAATACCATGATAATTGCAAAAAGAAAGGTATAGCCGTTACTATTCGTTTTATTTACTGATTTTTCTTCCATAACTAAACTGCTGTTTCAATTTGACCATTAGTAGTTTCAATTCTTTTCTTTCGTCGCTTCACGTTAGACTGAATTACATAATGATCTATCGTAGGAGCAAAAACATTCATCAACAAAATCCCCAGCATTACTCCTTCAGGATAAGCAGGGTTAAAAATCCTTATCATAATGGAAAGCAAACCTATAAGGAACCCGTAAATCCACATTCCTTTAAGGGTTTGTGCACCCGAAACCGGATCTGTCGCCATAAAAACGATTCCAAAGGCAAGGCCACCCACTATTAAATGTTGGTACCAGGGAAAATTAGTAAGCTCGTTCCCTTCCAGCCCCATTGCAGGTAAAGCATTAAATATTAACCCCATAACTGCCGCTCCAATAAAAGCACTTAGCATTATCCTCCAGCTTCCCACCTTTGTAAGCACCAGAAGTAAGGCTCCGGCAAGAATACATAAAGTAGAAGTTTCGGAAATTGATCCAGGAATTACGCCGGTAAACATACTCATAGCATCATAAGCCACTTCTTCTCCCGCTGCTAAAGTTCCAAGGATAGTTTCGCCAGTGATAGCATCTACTTCATACGCCTCACTTACCCAAACTTCGTTACCCGACATATAGGTGGGATAGGCAAAGAAAGCAAACGCTCTGGCTGTTAGTGCGGGATTAAGAATATTCATCCCGGTACCACCAAAAGCCTCTTTTCCGATTAAAACTGCAAAAACAACAGACAGTCCAACCATCCAAAGTGGAATATCCACCGGCATGATCATAGGTATTAAAAGGCCTGTTACCAGGTAACCCTCGTTAACTTCGTGACCTCTAAAAACTGCAAAAGCAAATTCAATTCCCAATCCTACTCCATAGGATACAGCTACCATAGGAAGCACCTTCAAGGCCCCATGGCCCAAAGCTTCCCAAAAGGTAAAATCGGCAATCACACCTGCTTCCACGAGTTGATAATAATGCTGATATCCCGTATTCCACATTCCGAATATTAAAGCAGGTATAAGCGCTAACACCACCGTAATCATTATTCTCTTTAAGTCTACAGCATCCCTTATATGGGCACCTTTTTGAGTTGTATGATTGGGCGTAAAAAGAAAAGTATCCAATGCATTAATTGCAGGAGCGAACTTCTCGTATTTTCGACCTTTTGCAAATGGTTCTTTTATTCTATCTAATCTCTGTCTAATCCATTCCATAATTGAAATCCTTTTTATCCTACTTCAGTAATCATTAAATCCAAACCTAAACGAATAACTTCCTGAATTTCAATTTTGGAAGTATTCACATATTCCACAAGGGCGAAATCTTCAGGAGCGACCTCATAAATACCAAGGCTCTCCATTTTTTCAATATCACCTGCCAAACAGGCTTTTACTAATTGCATAGGATAAATATCCATTGGAAGCACCTTTTCCATTTCACCGGTTACAACCAGTGCACGCTCTTCACCATTCAGGTTGGTTGTAGGCGTAAATTTTTTACTGCTCATCCAGGAAAGGGATGTACGGGAATTGGAATGGATGTTATTATAGGTAAAAGGCAACCACCCAAACATCCTGTAATTATTACCTTCAGGAATTAGCGTCACCTCATTGTCAAAGAAACCGACGTATTGGTGATTTGACAATTTTTGACCTGTAAGAACAGATCCCGAGATAATCCTGATATCCTCAGAAACCTCTCCAATTAAATCAGTAACATTTGCACCAATCTTTGTCTTAAAATATTTTCTGTTTTTCGCTTCACTTCCCGTCACAGCAATAGTACGGTCTGCAATAAACCTTCCGGTTAGAAAAACATTTCCTATTATAGCAACATCCTCAGGAGCAACAACCCATACCCTCTCCCCTATATTTATAGGATCAATTTTATGGATCTGAACACCCACATTGCCTGCAGGGTGAGGACCTTTTACATGATGCAACTCAACTCCTTTAATATCCTTAAGATAAGCTGCAGAACTCTCGTCTACAGAAAGATGCACCAAACCATCAGTTAACTTCCTGAGCGCATTAACACCTTCCTGAAATGCATCAACTTTATCTTTTATTATAAAGCCCTTATCAGCAGCTAAAGGAGCAGTAGAAACAGCTGAGATAAAAATAGCTTTTGGCGAATCTTTAGGATCGGCAATTATATCGTACGGTCTCTGATTAATAAATGCCCCGCAACCACTTTCAAGAATCCTCGCTCTAACCTGCTCTGGACCTGTTGCAGAAGCATCCATTTTACCAAATTCCCTATAAGAATCTTCAGGATCTGCTTCTATGATAATTTCCATTATCTTTCGTTTCGCACCACGCTTAATTTCTTTTATGGTACCGCTAACCGGACTGGTAAAACGTACTTCGCCTGTATATTTTGAGAAGAAAATTTCGTCACCGGCAAGAACTTTAGCCCCTTCTTTTACAACTGTTTTCGGTACAACTGTGTGAAAATCCGGCGGCTTAATGGCGTAGGTACTGGACCGTGGAGCTTCTAAAAGTTCCTTTTCCGCCTCTCCTTTTAAATTAAGAGATAAACCTCTTTTAATTCGAATGTCTTTTGACATAGGATGGGGTGTATGTTAAAATTTCTGTTTGTAAAGTGGGGCAAATTTATGAATTTTAACCTCATTTTTCCCAAGAAACAAAAGAATTTTACCGTGACTAACTGTTAAAAAAGCGTCGGCAAAATTTCTTTATCATCAGTTGCTTATTTGTAGTTATATTTAAGGCATGAAATTCCTCTTTATTTTCTTATTTACTCTAGGATTAAACAGCTGCATGTACGGCCAGACAGAAGTGGAAATCCTTCCACCAAACTATATACGCAGTATACAATTAAGCGGCAGCAATGGCCTTCAAACAGGTAACCCCATTTTGAGATTAGGGGAAGAACTTAACCTTAGTTTTGACGATATTATTGGGGATGAGGCAGATTATTACTACACCATCGAGCATTATAATTACGACTGGAGCCTGTCGCAGCTAACAAAATCTGAATACATTGAAGGTTTTGACGACATAAGGATTTTCAACTATCAGAATTCCCTGAACACACTTCAACCTTTCTCCCATTACGAACTACAAATCCCAAATAGCGATACCGGAGACTTCAAGGTTACCGGTAATTACATGATCAAGATTTATAATGCCGAAAGGGAATTGGTTTTCTCCAGAAAATTTATTGTCTACCAGCCTATTGCCCAGGTGGCAGTCGCGGTTAAAAGATCCCGGGAGCTCAAGTTTATTGATCAGAAACAGGTTGTAAACTTCAGCATAAATTCTCCCGAGCTGCTGCTAAAAAATCCGGAGCAGAACGTAAACGTGCTCATTTTGCAGAATCAAAACCTAAAGACCGCCATCAAGAATATACGCCCTCAATATACTATAGGAAATGAGCTTATATACAGGTACGGCCAACCCACTTCTTTCTGGGGTGGCAATGAATATATTCAGTTTGATAATAAGGAATTAAGGGCAACCACTGCAGACATAAATTTTGTGGAAGTGCAGAAACTGTACCACCATCATTTATTTCCCGATTTTACCCGTGCCGGCGAGCCCTATACATATAATCCCGACATAAACGGAGGCTTCCTGGTTAGAGACTTTAGGGCTCAAAATCCTGATATTGAAGCAGAATATGTGTGGGTCCATTTTCAGCTAAAAAATTACTCCCCTCTGGATGATGGCGAGATCCACATCTACGGAAAATTTAATAATTTCGTATTAGATGAAACCACAAAGCTTAACTTTAATGAAGAGTCGGGTTTTTATGAAGGGGTACGGCTGTTCAAGCAGGGGTTTTACAATTACAAATACGTATTGCTCGAACCTGACGGGCTGTTAAATGAAGGATTTATCAGCGGAAATTTTGATGAAACAGAAAACGAATACCAGGTTATTGTTTATTACAGAATGCCCGGCGCACGTTATGACAGGATTATAGGAGTTGGTACTGCCAATTCTGTAAATATCAGCAACTAATTTTTTTCCAAAAGATCACATGAAAAACAATCGTTCCCTGCGGAAGTATCGCGGTGAAGAATGTCTTAACTGCGGCCATCCCCTCGATCTTAGTAATGTTTATTGCCCAAACTGCGGACAATTAAACAGCACGAAGAAGTTAAACCTCGACGATTTCTTTTCTGAATTTTTCTCTGGAATTTTTGCCTACGATTCACGCTTCCAGCGTACCCTGAAGGCTTTACTTTTTCAGCCCGGAAAAATTTCCAAAGACTATATCCAGGGCAAAAGGGCCCGGTACGCCAATCCTTTCCGGTTTTATTTAAGCGCTTCTATTATTTTCTTCCTGCTAATGAGTTTTTCCAACTCTTTGGAGAACATGGATTTTAGCAATGACAGGTCCATGCTACAGGAAGAACTATCCCGCGTCCCGCAAGATAGCCTTAATGAGCTGAATGAGAATTTCCGAAGAATCCCCGGCTTAAGAAATGAACAGTTTAGCGCAGATTCCCTGGACGCAGCCCTGCAAAGAGAAACTTCTTACAGAGAGGTTTATATTTCTCAGGAAACCCTGGACACTATGAGCTTTAGCACTTCTGTAGTCAAAAAATTTGATGTCTTCTCGGAATACTACAAAGAAACAAAAACCGCAAACTCTGAAAGGGCACTGGAAAACCTTAGTTACGCCAATTCACTATATAACCAATGGCTTTATAAAAAAGCTGTAGACTGGAATTTACTTCTGGAAAACCCACAAATCTTTGTAAACTACTTTGTGAACAAGCTGCCATTTATTATTTTCTTTTACCTGCCGATATTTGCCCTTTTTATATGGCTGCTTTATGTAAGGAGGCCGTTTAACTACATGGAGCATCTCATTTTTGCTTTTCATGTGCAAACTACTTTCTTTGTATTGTACTCCCTGGCGCTTATTTTCGATTATTTTATTACAGGCGACTGGGGAAGTACTATAGCCGGTTTTGCTTTTGTCCTCTACCTCTACAAAGCTTTAAGGGAATTTTACAATCAGGGACATGTTAAAACGGTTCTAAAGTTCGTAATGCTCAGCACAATATTCTTTATTTTAGCTTTATTAACAGCAGGAATTGCGCTGTTTGCATCTTTTGCCATCTATTAGAACATGACCCAACAGGTAACACGTGGAATAAAAATTTCGGTTGAGACAGACTTCGAAGGTGTTTTCTTTAAGGAGTACAAAATCCGTTTCGCCTTTGGTTACCGAATTACTATCGAAAACCAAAGCAACGATTCTGTACAGTTAACTTCGCGCTTTTGGAAGATTAAAGATGCTCTAAATAAAACGGAAATCGTTCAGGGCGAAGGAGTTATTGGAGAAAAACCAATCCTTAGACCGGGAGAAAGCCATTCTTACCAAAGCGGCTGTTTACTTACATCCCCCTTTGGAGCAATGAACGGTCATTACAATATGGTCAATTTTACTTCTACCCGCAATTTTAAGGTGAAAATCCCTTCATTTCAGCTGAGTGCTCCTTTTGCTTTGAATTAGTTTAGCAGTTTCTTTTGGGATAATTCTCTATGTAACAAAAGGGCAAAAAATTATGTTGTTCCCTTTTTACACATTTAAACTACAGGACTATTTTAAACTATTTTGAAAATCGTAGCACCAATGCTTCCGCCGAGTCATTCAATGCAAAAATAAAAGCATTTAGAGCACAAT
>NZ_JAVRHP010000219.1:0-1777 GCF_031846505.1 Autumnicola edwardsiae | reverse complement strand
AATTGTTAGGTCACAGGGCCGTTTCAATGAATGCAGTAATTGCCAATCGTGCTACAGGAGAATTCAGCAAAAATCCGGGAATGGTGGTAGATAAGCTTATTAAATATTGCCTGGAGAAGCTTTCCTTATAATTACTAAATTAACAGAAAATTATATCTGTAGCCCTGCCTTCTTTGTATTTTTGAGCTAAAACGAATATATGCAGGAAACGGACAATCTCCGCTTTAGACACCGTGACCTTAACTGGTTGAGCTTTAACGAAAGGGTTTTACAGGAGGCTGCCGACAAAATAAACCCTCTATATGAACGTATCCGTTTTTTGGCAATTTTCTCTTCCAACTTAGATGAATATTTTAGAGTAAGGGTTTCGCAACTTCGGCAAATGAAGAGAGTGGAAAAAAGCCTGAGAAAAAAGCTCGCTTTAAAGCCTACGAAGATTACCAAAGAAATTATTGAAGAAGTAAAAAAGCAACAGGAGAAATTTGGAGACATTTACTACAAACAAATATTGCCTGAACTTGCTCACCACGGTATTTATTTAATTGAAGCTGCTAATTTTACTACCGCCCAGGAGAAATTTGCAGTAGATTATTTCCGGAAGGAGATCTTGAATCATTTAAATATCAGGCTGGTAGATCTGGAGGAAGAAAATGAGTTATTTCTCAAAAACGCGACCTTATATTTTCTTGTCACCTTCAGGAACGATAAAAAACTTGGCCTGGTGAACATTCCCGCAGACATTTGCGGCCGATTTATTTCTCTAAAAAATGGCAACAAGGATGCTATAACTTTCCTGGACGAAATTGTGCGTTTTCAGCTGCACACTATTTTTCCAGATGAAGAGATAACCGGGATCTATGAAATTAAACTTTCCAGGGATGCCGAGCTCTATATTCACGATATATACGACGGCCCTTTAGCTGAAAAAATTTATGATTCCCTGAAGCAGCGAACCAGCGGACAACCCACAAGGTTGCTTTATGACGCAAAGATGCCCAGGGAAATACAGAAGAAGGTTCGGAAGCTTCTCGGCCTTGGAAAAATAGATATGATGCCGGGCGGCAAATATCATAATTTCAAGGATTTTTTCTCTTTTCCCGATCCTACAAATAATCCAGAGCTTCATTTTAAAAAGCTCCCTCCTATTCCGCATAAAGTACTCGGGAATTCCAAAAACTATTTCTCTGCAATTGCAGAAAAAGACCAGGCATTGCATTTTCCATATATGTCTTTTGATTATGTGGAGAATTTTCTGGAGCAGGCGGTTCAGGATAAAGACGTGACAGACATTAAAATTTCCCTTTATCGTGTGGCAGATGAATCCAAACTGACATCCTCCCTGCTAAAAGCTCTCGAAAAGGGAAAAAATGTAACCGTTTTTGTAGAAGCAAAAGCACGATTTGATGAAAAAAACAATATTATCTGGGGACGAAAATTTGAGGAAAAAGGAGCTAATGTCATTTACAGTTATCCAAAAGTAAAAGTTCATTCCAAGATTATGCTTATCCAAAGAAACGAGAATGGAGAAAGCATAAATTATTCTTACATAGGGACGGGAAATTTTAATAGTGAAACTTCAGAAATCTACTGTGATCATGCAATTTTTACAGCTAATCAAAAGATTGCAAAAGAACTATTGAGGCTGTTTAAGGTCCTGGAAGGTGAATTAATAGTTCCCAGGGAAAAGAACCTACTTATTTCCCCATTTTCGACCCGCCAGGAATTTACTAAGCTCATCTATAATGAAATTGAAAATGCCAGGGAGGGAAAAGAGGCA
>NZ_JAVRHP010000218.1:0-1779 GCF_031846505.1 Autumnicola edwardsiae | reverse complement strand
GGGCGTGAATCTCACGCCACTCTTCCCTTATGTATGGAAATAGCTTGTAATGACATTCTCCTATAAGATCTTCAGCTTCAATTTTATTTTCTTCCAGCCACTTTTGGGAAGCTGCAAGATAATTCATGTTCCTGTCGAACATAGCAATTGCACTGGGCGCCTGGTCTATAAAAAGTTTATTTCTTTCAAACTCTTTCTTTCTTTCGGTAATCTCTTCATGGAAGCCTGTCATCCATTCCGGTTTTCCATCGGCGGTCCAGGTTACTACTTTCCCTTTGTCCAGCACCCAAATCCAGTCGCCGGCTTTGTTCTTCATTCTTGCTTCACTCTCATAGAAGTCGGTTTCACCAGCAAAATGTTTTTTAAAAAGCAGATCGCACTTAGCCATATCTTCAGGATGTGCAAATCTTTTCCAGGTATTTGGGGAAGTGGGTTGGATCTCTTGTAATGTGTACCCAAGTATGTTTGCCCACTGCTCATTAAAATTGACTTCCCCAGTTTGTATATTCCATTCCCAGGTGCCAATATTTGTCCCCTTTATAATATGCTCATAACGCTTAAGCTCCTGTATGAGTGGCTGATTTGTATTCTGAAATTTGGTAACATCTGTTAAACCTATCAGGAGTAAAGGTTTTTCATCTTGTGTCTCTATCTGTGTGATGTGGCAATTCATCCAAATAAGATACCCGGCGGTATTCTGAAACTTTACCAATTCAGTATTTTCGGCCGAGGGCATTTTTAGCCAATTATCGACCTTATGGAGTTCACTGCTAAGAAGAAAATCCTGCCAATGATAATTTTTGTTGAAATTTTCCTGATTAAATCCTACTACGGACAGAAACTTAGGGTTCATCCAGGAACTACGGGGATTTTCTGGATCAATTACCAGGATTCCATCTGGAGAATGTTCCTGAATAAAATTGAAAACGGACTCATTCTTCCTGATATTCTGATAAAGGGCGTCTTTTAGTTTCTTCTGTTGTTCCTTTTCTTTATAAGGTAAAGAATTAACCTTCTGAGCTTTTGGGGAAATGGCTCTCATACAATTTGAAATTTGAGCGTAAAAGTAAGCATTTTTAAAGAGTATTAACTTTACGTTAACAGTAAAGTGATCAATAGGGAGATGCTTTATCAAGGTTTTCTACAGAAGATTGAAGGTCTTTATCTTTAACCTTCTATATCTGGACTCGGAAGAAAAAAAATACTACTTTTGCCTTTCCAATTACTTCATCTAAACAGAAATATGAGTCAAAAAATCTTATTAAATTCCAAAGAGATAGACATCATATTACATAGACTGGCTTGCCAATTGGTAGAAAACCATACTAATTTTGAAAATACTGTTTTAATAGGAATCCAGCCAAGAGGTGTCTTTCTTGCAAAGCGAATAGAGGAAATTCTAAAAACCGAATATGATATTTCCGGAGTAAAATCTGGACAGCTGGATATTACTTTTTACCGTGATGATTTCCGAAGAGGTGAAAAACCACTGGAGGCCAATAAAACCAGGATAGAATTTGTTGTAGAGGACAAAAGAGTGGTTTTTATTGATGATGTTCTTTATACCGGCAGGAGCATTAGAAGCGCTTTAACTGCAATACAATCTTTTGGAAGACCAAGGGAAATAGAACTGCTAACACTAATTGATCGCAGATTTAGCAGGCATTTACCTATACAACCAGATTATAACGGGAGGCAGGTAGATGCAATAAATGAAGAAAAAGTAAAGGTGAACTGGAAAGAAAATGAAGGTGAAGATATGGTTTACCTGATTTCAAA
>NZ_JAVRHP010000217.1:0-1786 GCF_031846505.1 Autumnicola edwardsiae | reverse complement strand
TTTGTTGCTGATACAGTTTCAACATTTGGAATTGATAAGGCCTTATAAAAGGGAGGCACGACCGGTTATGCAGTCCGTTCAACTTCCAAATGTTGGTATTTTGCTGGCATAAAAAGGTAATAACCGCGATGGTGCGGAGGTAAGTCTAAAAGCTTTTGTGAAGTACAATAAACATAGGAAGCTGCACCAAATGATTAAATGGAATTCGGGTTTAGGCGGACGTCTCCACAATTTTGGGTGAGAATGCAGTCTTCCGACTTTACTCAGGACAAGTTTGCCGATCCGGTGTATCGGATCGGGCAGCGAAATAAAAAAATTGAGGAGGATGTCCAAGACAATTAAGGGAAGCTCTTTTCCCAAATGAAGCTTTCCGCGGAATGCAGGGGAATGTGCAGACCGGAATGAACAGTTCGTTATATTGAATTTAAAAAAGTTCACTAAAATATTAACTTATAAAAGCAATCTTTTAAATTTTTCATGCCGTTCCCTTCTTATTTCTAGACTCCATATTTAAATCATTCAATCTAGCTCTCAACAATTTCATATCACCAGATAATTTTTGTTCTAAGACTTTCGCATAAATCTGGGTTGTAGCAAGTTTAGAATGTCCGAGTAATTTAGATACCGTTTCAATTGGAACTCCATTAGAAAGTGTCACTGTCGTGGCAAAAGTATGTCTTGCTGCATGAAAAGAAAGTCTCTTCTTGATTTTGAGTTCAGTAGCGATTTCTTTCAAATACTCATTTATCTTCTGGTTTGAAAATACAGGCAGCAACTTATCCTGACCATGAAATTCCTGATCATATTTTTCAAAATTTTCAAAGGTTTTTCCAGCAATGGGATCTTTAAAGGTTCATCAGTCTTTTCTCTCTTTGAAAAAATCCAATAATCACCATCAATCCCTCTCACAATATGATTATCGCTTAAAAGTTTTACATCTATATAAGACAAGCCGGTATAGCAAGCAAAGACAAATATATCCCTAGTTTTTTGGTGTATCTCTTTAGGAAGCTCAGCAGATTCAAGAATTTCAAGTTCAGTTTGGGATAAAAATGTGCGTTCATGCTTTTTGAACTTTAAAGAGAATCTCAAAAAAGGATCTTTTTCAATCCATTCCCATCGAAGAGCTAGCTTCGTCAGCTTCTTTAAGCGCTCCACATGCTTCATCACCCCGTTGTTACGAAGCGGTTGTGCATCATTAATAGATTTCCCATTACGAAGAAATTGCTCAAAGTCAATGATAAATTTATAGGATAGTTGTTTTAGAAAGATATCATTGGTTTTTAATTTAATCTTTAGGTATCGTTTAATATAGCGTTCCGTGGTGAAATAATTTTTTAAGGTTCCGTGTTTCAGTATTGAAACCATATTCTTATTATGATAAGAAACCAATTGAAGCAAAGTTTTATGTTGTTCGTCCTCCCCGAGATACCTTGCTTTAATGGCCTGAGCTGTCACGTATTTGGATTCGGCTAGAAGTTGTTTATGACAGGTTAATAAATCGGCATAGACCTGGTCTAAATAGGCATTCAGGGCTTTCCCAGCCGGAACCCTCCAATTCGCACGTTTGGAACGGGTATCCCAGTAGGTAACCGATATAGAGCGTTTTAAACTGATTTCAGCACGTTTTCCATCAACCGTAATTCGGGCATAAATTGGTGCTAAATCATTCTTTTTTTTAACTGAATTAAGCCAAAAATGAATATTAAAAGTTTTTGAAGTCTGCATAGCCTCTCGCTTTAAGTGAATAATCGATTTGTTTACGAAAGTCAAATCGCTGCGAAAG
>NZ_JAVRHP010000216.1:0-1804 GCF_031846505.1 Autumnicola edwardsiae | reverse complement strand
TAACGCCTCAACAGCACTTTTTTATCCCCAAAACATTTTAGATCAACTAAAATGACATTGCAAATGTATTTTCATATTGTAATGTTTGCAAGGGGGAAAATCCCCTTTTTTATGTAAGCTCTTGTATTAGAAATTTAATTATCTAATTTTAGCTGGAATATTTAACCCCATATTATCTACTTATAATGGAAAAACCAAAAAAATGCATTAGCGTTGACGAAGCGCGCAAAGAACAGGACGAATGGGTACGTACCCGTGGTAAATATATAAGTGAATGTGAAGGTTATGAAGATACCCGCGAGTTCTGGTACAGCCTGGATGAATTACAGGAATACCTGGATTATGTTAGGGAGAAATCTAAGGAACAGGGCGTGGAGAAACCGGGAATCAGGTTTTATTTAGGCGCGTATCCAACCACTAAAGAGGAAAAAGGATATTCTACCATATTTCTTTCACCTACCAAAGAAGCCCAGGGAGAAACCGAAGGTGCCAATGAAGACTCCGATCCTAATAATTATGAAATTGAGCCGTACAATACCATAACCTCAGGCCGGCCTCCAAAAAGTTATTAATGGAAAATTCCATTTTCCTTGTAATTTTATTAGAGGGTTTTGCTGCAATCTCTGGTCTTTATTATTATCAAAAAAAACCGACTGATAAAGCAGTCGGTTTTTTTGCTTATTTTTTATTATTTACATTTTTCGTTGAAACCATTGGTTTGATCCCGGCGATAATTTATTATAATGAGCCCTTGCATTTTCTTAAAAACACCTTTTGGTACCAAAACTATTGGCTCTACAATCCTTACCTGATTATCAGTTTCACAGTTTATATTCTATTTTTTAAAAGGAATATTTCTAATAGAAAAGTAGACGAATTCATCAATAAAGGTTTAGGTTTATATATTATAATATGTATTGCGAATTTGATATTTTCAGATGTGTTTCTCAAAAGTAATTCTGCAGTCACTTATATATTAGGTAGTTTTTTACTGGTAGGTGTGATTTTCTGTTATTATTTTGAGATTTTATTAAGTCCTAAAATTTTAAATATAAAAAGAGAAATCAGTTTTTTTATATCCTTTCCTGCTCTTTTGTATTTCCTATGCACAACTCCCATCATGATTTTTTATAAATATTTTACAACTCAAAGCCCTGAGTTTGTAGAACTCACTAATATCATAATGATTGGCATGAACATTTTTATGTACAGTTCTTATAGTATCGCTTTTTTATGGCTGGCCAACAAGAGAAAAACATCTCCTAAGAATATAGAGAATGCTTTCTAAAGAAGAAATCTTACTCATCATTTATTTTGTGGTAGTGATCTTGCTACTAACGGCTTTTGTGATCATCTTTTTTATCACCTACCAAAGACGAAAAAACAAACTTCTGGAGGAAAAGTTTGAAGCAGAAAAACGTTATGAGCAGGAAATTGTACAGTCCAGGATAGAAATTCAGGAGCAAACACTTAAAAACGTGAGCTGGGAGCTGCACGATAATATCGGTCAGTTACTTTCTGTTGCTAATCTTCAATTGAATATTCTTTCCAAAACCTTACCTGAAAAGGAAGAGGTCCTGGAGATAAAGGAAGTGGTAGCTGCTTCTTTACAGGAAGTGCGCGCGCTGTCAAAATCATTAAATAGTGAAGTAGTAGAGTATTCGGGGCTCACGGCTTCTGTGGAAAATGAGCTTAAGAGATTCGAGCGGCTAAATATCCTGCAGGCTGAATTCAAGATAGAAGGGGAAAAGTTCGATATTTATAAAAAAGATGAAATAATCCTGTTTCGTATTCTTCAGGAATT
>NZ_JAVRHP010000215.1:0-1877 GCF_031846505.1 Autumnicola edwardsiae | reverse complement strand
AGTGAGGAACGAGATGGTAAAAACATCCTGAAAGTTATTGTGGCGAGCGGTCCTGAAAAACCCTATCATCTCAAAAAATATGGGATGAGTGAAAAGGGTTGTTTTATTCGCTTAGGTTCAGCAGCTGAACCGATGCCACAAAAAATGATTGACGAGCTCTTTGCCAAGCGCACCCGAAATTCCATCAGCAAAATTAAAGCGGGTCGTCAAGATTTAAGCTTTAGCCAGTTGAAAATCTACTACGAGGAATCGGGTCATACCCTTGGTAAAGCTTTTGCAAAGAACTTGGAACTATTGACCGAAAACGGCGCATTCAATTATGCCGGCTATCTCTTGGCAGATAAGAATAACACTTCAATTAAAGTAGCCAAGTATTCGGGCAAAACCCGAACAGACTTGATAGAAAGCAACGAATATGGTCACGAATGCTTAGTAAAAGCGACAAAACAAGTCATTGATAAAATTGCCGTAGAGAACCGAACCAACACAAAAATAACGGCCAAAGAAAGACAACAAGCCAGCCTTTGGAATCCCATCGCATTGCGCGAGGCCATCATCAATGCCTTTGTACATAATGATTATACCAATGAGATTACCCCAAAGTTTGAAATCTTTGCTGATAGAATTGAAATCACATCGGCAGGCGGTCTTCCGGAAGGATTGAGCAAACAGGAATTTTTCGAGGGCTTTTCAGTTCCACGTAACAAAGAACTGATGCGGATTTTTAAGGATTTGGAACTCGTGGAACAATTGGGTTCTGGCATCCCTCGTATTTTGGAACACTATGGCAAAGAGAGTTTTGGCTTTTCAGATAACTTCCTTAGAATGACTTTTAACGCTAAAGAAACTGCTGTTGAAGAAGGTGGTCAAATAGGTGGTCAAATAGGTGGTCTAATGGGTGGTCAAAAAGGTGGTGTAATAGGTGGTGTAATAGGTGGTGTAATTGATGCGACTGAAGCTCTAACTAAAAGACAAAAAGAAGTTCTTAAACTTATTGCGGCTAATCCTTCCATAACCTATAATGAAATAGCTGAAGCTTTGGGTATTAATGAATCTGCTGTTGGTAAGCATATTACAGCTATCAAAAATAAAGGCTTTTTAACGCGTCAAGGCGATACACGAGGTTATTGGGAAATCAATCTCGATAAAAATTAAGAAAAATCTTTTAAAAAGGCCCTTTTTCCCTCGGACCTTTACTGGTCACTTTCCATTGACCGTTTTCCTTAGTCAGTTTAAAAATGCCTGTTTTTCCATCATAGGTCGTGCTGTATTTTACCCAGGCAATTTCGCCATCAACAGCTTCGTCTAAAATTTCTACCTTGATATCTTTATCAGAATCTGGCATCATATTCTGTAAGGTAATCAAACTGGCATAGCCTTCAGAAGTGGTATGCTTTTTTAAAGCTGATTCATCTTTTGAGAAAAAGCTTGACGCAACAACTTTGGCAGTTTCAGAAGGGGATTTTGTTGTGCTTTCTGAACAAGAAAGGAACAACAATACAAGCGAGCAAATGACTAATCTTTTCATAACAGTATTAATTTGGGTTATTGATATATCTATGCGATAGTTTCATTTCTATGTTCCGTTCGCCATCTTTTTCATTCAATTCCAAAATTGCCCTACGGTCATCGGATAATGAAAATTTGGGCAACACATAAACAAATCGAGCCATTTCATTTTCCTTAATCTTGGACGGCAGACTATGTTTATATATCGGTTCTTGATACAGTCGTTGCAATGATTTTCTTTTCCCTTTTTGCCGAGTTTCAATCGAAAGGTTCAAGAAATTCAAATCGTAATCCAACGTAGAATTATTTTCAATCTCGATAACGAAATAGAGTTCATCCTTATCAAAAACAATGTTCTCTACGGTCAA
>NZ_JAVRHP010000214.1:0-1895 GCF_031846505.1 Autumnicola edwardsiae | reverse complement strand
GCAAGGATTTGCCTGAAAACTTCAGAATTTTCTTTTATCACCAACTTCTCCTGTCCTTCTTTGTTGTAAATATTCTGGACAACTTCCAGGATCTTCTTCGGAATTTCTTCCGGAGGAAGCACAAAATCTACCACACCTTCCTGCGCTGCACTCCTTGGCATTCCCTTGTACTCAGCAGATGCCTCATCCTGGGCAAATGTGATGCCTCCATGGTTCTTTATAAATTTCAATCCCTGGGTACCGTCATAACCGTTGCCGGTTAGAACCACTCCTATAGAATGTGATTGGTGCACTTCTGCCAGGGATTCAAAAAAGAGGTCTATTGGAAGGTTAAGCACCTTTTTCCCCTTTTCTGGCCTTGGAGAGAGTTCCAACTTACCATCATTCGACAACAGCAGTCTATTGCTGGGGATTATGTAAATAGTATCCGGTTCGACCTTCATATCGTCCGAAATTTCCTTTACGGGAATTTTTGTTGCCTTCTGCAGCAGTT
Organism: Autumnicola edwardsiae; assembly: GCF_031846505.1. Lineage (NCBI taxonomy): Bacteria > Pseudomonadati > Bacteroidota > Flavobacteriia > Flavobacteriales > Flavobacteriaceae > Autumnicola > Autumnicola edwardsiae. The sequence goes on along the minus strand of NZ_JAVRHP010000214.1, from coordinate 1,402 downwards.
CGGGCAGCAAACTTTCGTGACCTGGATCTAGGTGCTGCACTAAAACATATGCCATTCCGGATTTCTCGGGAATCGACTTCAGAAAAAGCTTAAATGCGGCAAGACCTCCCGACGAAGCCCCTACGCCTACTACCGGAAATTTATTAGCCGATTTTTTTAAACTCTTATCTATTTCAGGTTTGTTCGTTTTCTGCCCCATTTTGAACCGGAAGTTTTAAACCTGAATAATAAACAAAAGTCAAGACTTTATGATATGTTTATTCATTTATTTTTATCCAGCATGACAGTAAACTCCTCTGCATACTTTATGCTTAATATTTTTGAAGAAAAACAATTCATGAAAAGAATGTAAACCACGAGAATTCACTAAACAGATTGCACATAGCAGAGTTTGTAAAATGAAAAAACACTGAAAATCAGTAAGATTAACAGTGTTTTTTTACTTTTATGCTAACATTTTTGTCGGGGTGGCAGAACTAACTTACCACTTAACAATATATTGATTACCAGACACTTGGTTTGTTTCAATAAAATCAGGTAACCGAATAGGTAACCTTTGCACCGATTTTATTCGTGAATGCAAAGATATATGAATATCTCAAACTAAAAAACAATAAATAGACTTAAAATTTATTAAAACCATAAAAATTAAATCCTGCAAAGACACTAACAATATATAACAAACTATGACTAAAATTGATTGTATAAATGACAAAGTTTATCATTGCAATTTTTTAGGCTGGTAGCCACTCATTTAAATATAATGCTTCAAAAACTATATCGGCACTCTTATATTACCACCACCATAAACTATCAAGCTAACTTTATTCATAAAGATGCTGACGATGTATTGGATAGTGTAATTAATTTTTGATTTCCAGTAATGAATTGGAGTGATAAAAAAATATATTAAAGTAAAAAAAATGTTAATACGAACCGAAACTCTTAAATTTTCGTAAATTTGCTAAAGTGAAAAAAATCTTCAATAAAATACTATCTGTTTTAATGGCATCTATAGTGCTGTTTACTACAATGTCGTTCGCGGTAGATATGCATTATTGTGGAGATTCTCTGGTTGATTTTTCTTTATTTCATAATGTTAAGACCTGTGGAATGGAGAATCAACAACCCCAAAAAAGCTGTGAAAAAGGTTTCTCTGAAAAACCTTGCTGTTCTGATACGCAAATAACGATTGATGGTCATAATGAATTAAAATCATCATTCAATAATCTAACTTTTGAGCAACAAGCTTTTGTTGCTACCTTCTTCTATTCTTACATAAATCTTTTTGAGGGCTTGGATGAAAATATCATCCCCTTTAAAGATTATACGCCTCCCAATCTCATACGGGATGTGCAAGAATTAAACGAAACCTATTTAATTTGATTTTAAACAGTTCCCG
>NZ_JAVRHP010000213.1:0-1941 GCF_031846505.1 Autumnicola edwardsiae | reverse complement strand
CTTGGATTGGAATGGAAAAATGTGACTGAGGATCGCATATTCTATACGCGTTCCAAGACTAAAGGAAATTTTACCATTAAAATTCTTCCGCCTGTTCGTGAAATTCTGGACTATTATAAGGAAATGTCCTTAGACACGAAATATGTATTCCCTATCCTTCTAAGCGATAATCTAACCAATGCCCAGGTTGCAAACAGAAAGCACAAGACATTACAACGCTATAACAAAGAACTAAAAGAAATTGCCCAGATCTGCAATATTGACAAACCACTAACTAGTTATGTCGCAAGACATAGTTATGCAAACTGCTTAAAGCAAAAAGGGGTGGCAACCGATGTAATTAGTGAATCAATGGGACATCAGAATCTAGCCATAACTCAGGCTTATCTAAAAGAATTAGATAATTCTGTATTGGATGATGCTAGTGAGTTATTGTTAGCAACCTAACAGTAAATTCATATAAAAAATATGGCATTGTCAGTAGTCCCCTAGAAGTTCAAGTGGGAAATTAACTTATCAAACATTCACACAAGGAGCAAGTTTTAGAAAAAGGAATATCAAGGTAAAACTCAAATAACCGGAGCCACCCTTAAAGCGACAGGGATAAACAATAAATACAGAAGGAAACTATAGTTTATTTCACCAATACCGTCACAAAGTATTTTGAGATTTATTCTCTTTTAAATGGTCACTTTCATCAATTAGTGCCTGAATTTAAAATTGACACATTCAGCCGCTAATTGAAAAATCTTCAATTAAAATTAAACTCGCATTATCATTAGCTTCCTTTATGAGTCTCTGATCGATAGTATCTAATAAAGTTCCACTGGTTTTGTTTATATTAAGTAAATACTGTAATGTTAAGGAATCCATGATGTTATGCACACCATCAGAACAAACAAACACCTTATCTCCTTTATTTAAAAAGAATTTCTGAAAAGAGGGTTCAGATTTCTTAACATCACCCTGAATGGAACGGGTAACTACGTGGTTATATTTAGAAAAATCTAAGTTGACTTTTGAATGATCAGCTTCAGAAAGCTCATTTCTTAAATTATGTGGTTTGCTTTCAAAAGATAGTTTGGATTTAGAATAATGCAGAATTTTCACATCTCCTACCCAAAACGCCCTGGCAGTTTCTCCGGAGACAATTATACCTCCTAATGTAGATCCTAATTTTGAATGATGTTGTTCTTGGTATTGACGAACAGCTAAATTCGCCTTATTTATAGATTTCTTAATAGCATTCTCATTTAATTCCTTTGTATTAGTTAAAAAAGTAGACACACTATCGATGACGATTGAAGCTGCAACATCACCGTTATCATACCCCCCCATTCCATCGGCAATGAGATAAAGAAATGTATCCGCATTGATGCTCTTGACCAAAGTAAAATCTTGGTTGATTCTCCTTTTACCTGTATGTGATATAATTGTCGATTTCATTACATGCCAGTGGCTTGAATAGTACCACCTCCGTGTTTCGTTACTCTGGGTCTAGTGGAAATTTTTAAGGGTTTTGCAGATATACTCTTTTCTGTTGCTTTAGTAGCCCATAAGAAACCTTCTCCCGGAGTTAGGGCACTCATATCTGCCGGAGTCAATGTCGATAACTGTGTAATGGACTTCTGAATGTGTTTAAGCCATTGAGGACTATTGAATTTGTGGAGTAAAACAATAGAGCTCAATTCTATTATTTCGTTTGGCAGACTCGGAGGATCCTGACTTGCAATCATTATACTAACGCCTTTGTGACGCATTTCTCGAATTGCTCTTACAATGTTCCCTGTTAGATCTTTATTATCCATATACTTATGCGCTTCATCAAAGACTATGAATTTGTTAAAGTGTTTACCTTCAACTTTCTTAACCGCAGAAAAGATATTCAACATAATTACAAATAAACCTAGTGCTTCATCTTTAACTATAAATTCATCTCTC
>NZ_JAVRHP010000212.1:0-1983 GCF_031846505.1 Autumnicola edwardsiae | reverse complement strand
ATTTTTTCTGCATTTTGGTCGTAATTACCTTCGTATTTGACTCCTAATGCAGCTATGGTCATTGTTAAGGTTGAATTATCGTACCTTGTTGTATCAACTTTTATATCAAATCCTCCTTGTTTAGGACTATCCATTGTGGATGAATAAGTAGAATCATTTTTTTGCAGATGGAATACAAGTGGTAATTCAGTTCCTTGTACGTTCAAATTCCCATACCAATCACCACTAATTTCTTGTGCTTGCATGGAATTCATACTGATTAAAAGAGTAAATAAAATAAAAATGTTCTTCATTTTCTTAAAATTAATATGGTGACTGACGGTTACTGTTCGTAGGTTGCGGGAGCAGGGACGCGCACTTGTCGGCTTAGTTGTTTTCTTTCCTTGTTTCTAAAATTACACTTTTTCGGCAATACCAGTTATTTGCGCTGAATCGTTATTGTAAACAGTGTTTATTTCTTTAACATCCATTGTAATAATTCTTCTTTATCTATTATCGACCAACTATGTGGATGTCTTTCCCCATTTGCTCGATATCCTTTGTTTTCTGTGGGAATATATTCTACCTGATCAAATCCAGAATTTTTAAGATTTTCCGAAAGTTTTTTAATGTAATATGCGTTCATTTGGTCATAATTGGCTTTTCTGTTTTCTTTCCACCAAAGAGTATCCGGCTCAGTGTAAAATCGAATTTGAGTACTGTTTAAATTTTTTAAATTACTTATGTGGTCTGTTTTAGATGTGAAAACAGAATACTTTTCATATTTATCTAAATTATTTTCAGGTTCTCCAAAATTCTCGTTTAACGTCTTAATTATCCATTTTGCTTCTTGAACTGCTGGTTGAGAATAATTGCTTTTTATATTCTTTTCAGCACTATTATATAATGCTAATAAATCTATTGGAGAATCTACAATGAAGACCCCTGCAGGTTGGATTACATTGGAGTTTTTAATTAGAAAATTACTGATTAGAAGAACCATATTTCCTCCACTTGAAAAACCACCAAAAAATATTTTTTTGGTTGGCAGTTCGTTGGATTGGAATAATGTATTAATTGATTCTGTTAATTTTATTTTTTCATTTTCTTCTAGCCATAATTTACCGCTGTAGTTTAAATATACAACTGCTACATTCTTTTTATTAGCACGCCCAGTTATAGCAAATTCTCTTTCAATATCTTCTGCATTTTCGGGATAACCCCCAAAAAGCACTAAAACAACCTCAGTGGTACCTGGCTTATATAGCTCGTAGAAATCTGTAGATTTATGTTTTTTAGCTATTTCGTTCGTCTGAGCAATGCTGAAATTTGAAAAAAATATAAGTGCAATAATACCAGAAAATTTAAGCAGTTTTTTCATTTAAATATTGTTGGTAACGGTTATGGTTCGTCGGTTGCGGGAGTAGGGACGCGGACTTGTCGGATTAACCATTTTCCTTCTTGGTTATCTAAATTACACTTTTTCGGTTAAACCTGCTATTTGCGATTAACCGATGTTGCCACGATTTTATGCCGTTATTTTTTGTTTAGTAATAATAATAATTTTTTCTTTTCCATTGTTTGAAATGTTCAATTCAACCTCTTCCTTTTTTTTAATTTCATTCCATTGAGAAGTCCAAAATTCACAAAATTCTTCATCTGTTAATTTTGAAACATCAATGTCATTTATCATCGTAACTGTTGTTCCTTTTTCAATTTTATTCTTTTTCAAGAACTCACTTACACCAGTTTTAATTTCTATCTTATTAGTTTCAAAATTAGCATTTAAATAAAGTGGAAAGTCAAATTCAGAATCCTCAGGAATTTTTCCAATTGGATCAAGAAATAATTTATGATTCGCCCAATCCATAGTGAATACAAAATTTTCAAAAAATTTATTTCCTACTAATTGCATATCTCCTACCTCGTTTTCTAAGCTAATTTTTTGACCAAAAAAATCTATTCCTTCAATATTTAATTTTTCTGGTATTATATAAAAATCTT
>NZ_JAVRHP010000211.1:0-2013 GCF_031846505.1 Autumnicola edwardsiae | reverse complement strand
ATTCGTCGTGCTACAGATGTAATGTTGGCTGGAAAAAGAGTTGTGGTTTGTGGATATGGAGATGTGGGTAAAGGAACCGCACAATCTTTTAAAGGAGCCGGATCTATTGTAACTGTTACAGAAATTGATCCTATTTGTGCTCTACAGGCCGCCATGGACGGTTTTGAGGTTAAAAAGCTCGAAAATGTACTTCCAAAGGCAGATATTGTAATTACCACTACCGGAAATAAAGATATTGTACGAGGTGAACATTTTGAAGCGATGAAGGATAAAACAATCGTTTGCAATATTGGCCATTTTGACAATGAAATTGCGGTTGCCTGGCTAAACGAGAATTATGGTGATACAAAAGATGAAATTAAGCCTCAGGTAGATAAGTACACCATCAACGGAAAGGATATTATCCTTCTTGCTGAAGGAAGATTGGTGAATTTAGGTTGTGCCACAGGGCATCCAAGCTTTGTAATGAGCAACTCTTTTACTAACCAGACTCTGGCTCAAATTGAACTTTGGAACCATTCTGATAAGTATAAAAATGAAGTTTATATGCTTCCGAAGCATTTAGATGAAAAAGTAGCTGCACTTCACTTAGAGAAAATTGGCGTAGAACTTACCGAACTTTCTAAAGAACAAGCCGATTATATTGGTGTGGAGGTAGAAGGACCGTTTAAACCGGAATACTACAGGTACTAGACGGCAGACGGTAAACGGTAGACGGTAGACGGTAGACGGTAGACGGTAGACGGTAGAAAAAATTAAAAATCCTGTTCAGAATAAAATTTTGAATGGGATTTTTTTGCGGATTAATTTTTCGATTTAGAACGACGTTCAAATCTGCTTTTCCTTACATGAAGCACCTCAAGATAATAGTCTTTCACATTTTTTATATTAGCACTGTTTAGTTATTGAACAATTCAATAACTGTGAAAAAGCATTATATGGAAGAAATTCAGGATTACCATCAAGAAAAGCTTACTATTGATCTTGTTAAGGCAAACCTCTTCGCTGTTTTCCTCATGATCCCCGTTTTTATAACCTTCGCACTTCCCTATTATTTATTGCATTTCGATGAATCTACAATGATCCATTTTAAGTATTTCGTTGATAATATTTTTTCACGCTTTGGATTTCTTGGTCTACCAATATTTATAATTTTGGTTACTGCTCTGGGTATTATAGCTCATGAACTAATACACGGAGTTGTATGGGCTAAATTTGCCAAAAACGGTTTTAAGTCTATAAAATTCGGGGTGTTATGGAAAATGCTCACCCCCTATTGCCATTGTAAAGAACCTTTGTTGATCAAGCATTATATTCTAGGAGCGATAATGCCTGCAATAATTTTAGGTGTTTTACCTGCGATTTATTCAATTATTTCAGGCAATTTTGGGCTGTTACTTTTTGGAGGTTTCTTAACAATAGCTGCTGCAGGCGATTTTATGATAATCTACTTACTACGAAAAGAAAAAAGTAATGACCTGGTCCAGGATCATCCCTCGGAAGGCGGGTGTTTTGTTTATAGAAAGGAGTAAAGGATCTTATTTTCCATCTGAACCAAATCCAAGAAATACTGAAATATTAAAAATGGAACAAAGCAAAGATTTTATAGAACGGGAAATCCAAAAACTGACTTTACTAATAACAATGTTGATCGGCAAAGTGAATGGAAATGAACCGGAAGATTTTGATGAAACACTTAAGGAAGTTAATGAGGAGTTAGAGGAACAATTTGGATTTCAGCTGGAAGAGCTTGAGGAAATGGATAATCAGAAATTATTAATGAAACTGAATTCCGGTAACGAGTTGACGATCGATGCTTTTACCAAACTACTTCATCAAATAATATTTACTAAAGATCAGATCAGAAGGGAAACTACTTTAAATGTTGAAAAATTGGCCGATAAAGCTCTGTTTCTACTCAACTACATGGATAAAACCTCCTCAACATTTTCCATGGAAAGGATGAAAATGAAGGAAGATCTTCAAAATCAGAAATAGAAAGACATAGCACCA
>NZ_JAVRHP010000210.1:0-2026 GCF_031846505.1 Autumnicola edwardsiae | reverse complement strand
ATCAAAAGGGGCGCATCCATAATAGGTTCTGCCGGAAGTGGAAAGACAGAAAGCGTGGTGTATGGATTTCTAAAACATTTCCAGAATGAGGGCTTTTGTGGAATCATTCACGACTACAAGGATTTTGAACTGACCGAAATGGCATATCCACTTTTTAAGGATAGCGATATCCCGTTTAAGGTCATTTCCTTTGATAAAATCATCCACAGGGTAAATCCTATTGCACCACGTTATTTAGAGAATGAGGAAAGCGTAAATGAGGTGTCAAGGGTATTAATTGAAAATCTTCTGGAACAAAGAGAAAGTGGAACAACAGGAACAACAAAATTCTTTAACGATGCTGCCGAAGGTTTGATTGGTGGTTTGATTTGGAAGCTGAAAACCGACTATTCCAACTACTGTACGCTACCACATTTGATAGCGATTTATCAATTATTGGACACAGATAGCCTTATTCAGTTTTTGGAGACCAATACCACATCGAGGGCAATGGCAGATGCATTTATTAGTGGTAAGGATTCTGATAGGCAGACCGCTGGTGTAAAAAGCACCTTGGCCAATGCGCTGAAACGAATTAGTACACAGCGCATTTTTATGGCATTATCCGCAGACGAAGTGGCACTAAATATTAATAGCGAGGATAATCCAGCAATCATTTCAGTAGTAAATAATCCAAAATATGAAACATCCTATTCGCCTGTTGTTGCAACCATTATTCACACTATTACCAAGCAAATGAGCGTACGCGGTCAGAGATCGTCTTTTTTATTGATGGAAGAAGCACCTACCATCCGATTACTGAATATGCACCGCATTCCGGCAACTCTCAGAAGTTATGATATTGCTACTGTTTATGTAATGCAGGACAAAATTCAGAATGATATGATGTATGGCGATAAGGCAAGCAAAGCGATTTTGAGCAACCTATCCTACCAGTTCTTCGGAAAGGTCAATGACCCAGATACGGCTAAATATTACGAGCGTTTTTTTGAAATCATTAAAGACCCGACGAAAAGTATCAGTCGTGGCCATAATCTCGATTTTGATACTCGTATTACGACTGGCGAAAAAGAAATCCCAAAGATTAGAGCGGACGTTTTTTTTAGATTGAAACAAGGCGAGTTTATTACCTATGCCGATGGTAAGGATAAGAAAGTGCAGTTTAAATTGTCAAGAATACAGCGGCAATTACCTGAAGAATCCATGCAATTTTCTCAGGCGGATTTAGAGACTAATTTTGAGCGGATTTATGATGAGGCGAGGTCAATATTTGGATAAATCAAAAGCCATACTTATCCTTTCTTAGCCTAAATGCCTTTTCACCACCTTCCATAACTGACGTAATTTCGTTCTTTATTTCTTTCGCATCAATAGCACCTTCTGCTTTAATAACACCCCTTGTTTGTGAGCTGGCATCCTTATAATCACAGCAGATAACTAATTCAGCATCACCATTAACTACTAAATTGGCATTATGGCTTGTGAAGACTAATTGTCTTTTCTTTTTTGCGTTCCAAATATTTCGGATTATCGAATCGATAGCTCGATTATCAATGTCGTCTTCTGGCTGGTCAAGTAACAAGGGCATTCCCGGTTGATTAAGTAGAACTGTAAGAAGTGCAGTAGCTTGTTGTCCAGCAGAAGCATCTCGAAAAGGAATTTCATCGCCGAGCTCATTATTGGTTGTATAAAAAAATTCCGGATTGAATTCCAATTCGGTTGCTGTTAATTGCAACCAATCATCGGTTGAAATTTTAGAATGAATTTTTAGTTTATGGTCTTCGGTAAAACCTGTTGAATCTAAAATTGGCGTTAAAGGTAAATCTTCTGGATTATCTTCGTCCAGCTTAAATTCAGCTAATAGTCTTAGTTCTTCGGAAACGGATATGAATTCAGAAATGGGGTCTGCTTTACTGCGAACATTTTCCAATAGTGCATCTATTCGTTCTTCTCTAATCCTAGTCCCTTCAAGTATTGAACGCAATTTTTCCTTGAAATTCGCAAGATTAATGTTCTTCGTAACTAC
>NZ_JAVRHP010000021.1:0-45853 GCF_031846505.1 Autumnicola edwardsiae | reverse complement strand
GAGAAGTATCTTGAAAAACTGGAGAAAGGAGCAGGTGAATATTCTATTTCGGAACTTGTGGTGGAAAACAGGCAGAACGTAAATGATGAGATTAAAGAAACTTATACATTTACCGGAAGAAATCCGGTAGAAGAAATTAACGGTAAAATTTATTTACAGCCGTTCTTGTTTGAGGCCCTGCAAGAAAATCCATTTAAAGCCGATGAGAGAAATTATCCAATTTTCTTCGATTTTCCTTCTTTGCAAAACGAAGCTATTACTTTTGTTGTTCCTGAAGGTTATGTACTGGAATCTTTTCCCGAAAGTGGAATTGCACAGCTTAACGGCGGGGAAGTAAAATATACTTTTCTTGTACAGCAAAGTGGATCTGTTTTAAGTATAAGATCTACTTTGGATTTGCCAAAAACCTATTTTACGCCTGAAGATTATGAAGGATTAAAAAATTTTTATAGCCAGATTATAGAAAAGCAAACCGAAGCAATAGTTCTTTCTAAAGTTTAAATTATGAATTTACAAGACGCTCAAAAAGCAGTAGACGAATGGATTAATGAACATGGAGTGAGATACTTTAACGAGCTCACCAATATGGCACAACTTACCGAAGAGGTGGGGGAAGTAGCCAGGATTATTGCCCGCAGGTACGGTGAACAAAGTGAAAAGGAAAGCGATAAAAATAAAGACCTTGGAGAGGAACTGGCAGATGTTGTTTTTGTAGTTTTATGCCTTGCAAACCAAACTGGTGTGGATCTTCAAAAAGCGTTCGATAAAAAACTGGATTTAAAATCGAAGCGGGATCACGACAGGCACCACAATAATGAAAAGCTGAAATAGATGGGTTTTAAGAGCATTGTCTCACAAAAGAAATACTGGAAATCTGTAGTTATTCTCGGGTTAATATTTGCCGTTCTGTACAACCTTATTTCAATTCTTTTTGAATACGGTGGCTTTGCTTTTGAAGCTTATTATAACGATCATATTGCAGGCGATAAATGGCCAAGATATGTTCTGGCCCAAATTGGAGCGGCACTTTTCTATGGACTTATAGTTTCTTACGGGCAGTTTAGATCCAAAGAAAAACGAGAAGAAAATTCCGATAACTGAATTAAATGGAAATCAAAATATCACATTCTGAAAAAAACCTCTCTGGGGAATTACAAATAACCGGTTCTAAAAGCGAATCGAACAGGCTGCTTATTCTTCAGTCCTTGTTTACTTCACTTCAGGTAAAAAACCTTTCCAATAGTGACGATACGCAGGTGATGAAGAAGGCGCTGCAGTCTAAAGAAGAGGTGGTGGACATCCATCATGCCGGTACTGCCATGCGATTTCTAACTGCATATTTTGCAGCTAAAGAAGGTAGGGAAGTGGTGCTAACGGGTAGTCCGCGTATGCAGGAGCGCCCGGTAAAATTGCTGGTTGAGGCACTAAAAAGTATTGGAGCAGCTATTTCCTATGAAAAAGAAGAAGGTTTCCCGCCGTTAAGGATTAAAGGAAAAAAGTTAACAAAAGATGAGGTTGTGGTACAGGCAAATATCAGCAGCCAGTACATTTCGGCATTAATGTTAATTGCACCTTCGCTCCCTAACGGACTCGAAATTAAGCTGGATGGGCAAATTACCTCGGCACCGTATATTTCCATGACGCTGGAAATGTTGCAGCATGCAGGTATAAAAGGAGAGTTTAAGAATAACAGGATCAAAATTGAGCCTGCGGAAAGCCTGCCTGCAAAAACGATCAATATCGAGTCAGATTGGAGCTCAGCGTCTTATTTTTACAGTATCGCTGCCATTTGTGATGAGGCAGAGCTTAAATTATCTAATTATCGTAAAACCAGTCTCCAGGGAGATTCGTGTTTGGCGAAGATTTATAGTCAGTTGGGAGTGGAAACAGAACATGAGAACGATTCTATTATTCTGAAGAAAAAGCCCTGTAAAAAGCCGAAGAGGATCACTGAAGACCTTCAGAATTCGCCAGATATCGCCCAAACCATTGCCGTAACCTGCCTCGCGCTGGGAATTGAATGTCAGTTAGGTGGTTTGCATACCTTAAAAATCAAAGAAACCGATCGATTAGTTGCTTTAAAGAATGAAATTGAGAAGTTTGGGGGGAAAGTGGATATTACTAATGATAGTTTGAGACTTCATCCGGCAAAGACACTAAATAAAGACGTTTCTGTAGCTACTTATAACGATCACAGGATGGCGATGGCATTTGCGCCGCTGGCATTAAAAGTTCCGTTTAAGGTTGAAGACGCTATGGTAGTTTCAAAATCTTATCCCGATTTTTGGGAAGATTTGGAAAGTCTGGGCTTCGATGTACAAAGAGAAGGTTGAAAATTGGCAATTTTCGACCTGCAGTTTCACCACGTATTCACGAAAAATGTTTAAATGCTTCCGCAGAAAGTCCTTTCAGTGATTCTCCTGATTCTTGTCTCCTGTTTCATGGGTTCAGTTTAAGATGAGCGCTCCAAAATGGCAATTATCGACCTGCAGTTCCCACCACGAATTCACGAATTGATGTCAATTGTTTCCGCAGAAAACTTTTTAGCGAGGATACTGTTTCTTGTTTCAGTTTAAGACAAGTCTCAAAAATGGCGATTTTCGGCATTATGTCCTTCCGTAGAAATCATTTTTTAAATAAACAGCTATTTACTTGACAACCCCTATGTTGAGGTTGTATATTTGCCCCCTTTAAAAATTCAACTATGGGAATGAAACTTTCACACTTCAATTTTGAACTTCCAAAAGAACTTTTGGCTGAATATCCTTCAGAAAACAGGGATGAGGCAAAGCTAATGGTTCTAAACAGGAAGGATCAAACTATTGAACACAGGCAATTTAAGGACCTGATAGATTATTTTGATCCGCAGGATGTAATGGTACTTAACAATACCAAAGTGTTTCCTGCAAGGCTTTTTGGGAACAAGGAAAAAACCGGGGCAAGGATCGAAGTTTTTCTTTTAAGGGAATTAAACCCTGAAACCAAACTTTGGGATGTGTTGGTGGACCCGGCAAGAAAAATCAGGATAGGGAATAAATTATATTTTGGCGAAGACGAAAGTCTTGTTGCAGAAGTTATTGATAATACGACTTCCAGGGGCCGTACACTACGGTTTTTATACGACGGTTCTTATATCGATTTCAGAAAAAAACTTAATGAGCTGGGCGAAACCCCGCTTCCTAAGTATATAAAAAGAGAAGTGGAACCTTCAGACGAAGATCGTTACCAGACCATATATGCTAAGAAAGAAGGAGCTGTGGCTGCGCCTACTGCAGGATTACACTTTTCCAAGCACCTGCTAAAGCGTCTTGAAATAAAAGGAATCGATTTTGCTGAAGTTACGCTTCATGTAGGATTGGGAACTTTTAGTCCGGTGGAAGTGGAAGATCTTTCCAAGCACAAAATGGACAGCGAAGAGGCTTTTATTGAAGGGCCGGCGGTAGATACAATCAACAAAGCAAAAACGGAAAGACGAAAGGTGTGCGCGGTTGGAACAACGGTGATGCGAGCTATGGAGAGTTCGGTTTCTTCAGACCTTACCCTTAACGAATTTGCGGGTTGGACCAATAAGTTTATTTTCCCTCCATACGATTTTAGTATTGCTAATTGTATGATTACCAACTTCCATACTCCAAAATCTACACTTTTAATGATGGTTTCTGCTTTTGCAGGGCACGATTTTATGAAAAAAGCGTATGAAGAGGCGGTAAAGGAAAAGTATAAATTCTATACCTACGGGGATGCTATGTTGATCCTTTAACGGATATTAAAAGATATTTTTTAAATAAGACCTCACAGGTTTCTAAAACCTGTGAGGTCTTTTGTATTTTTGCAGCGTGAAAAATAACAAGAAAGACATACGTGCCTTAACAAAAAAGCAACTTCAGGAATTCTTTGTTTCCCAGGGAGATAAATCTTTTAGGGGAAGCCAGGTTTACGAGTGGCTTTGGAACAAAAGTGCCCATACTTTTGAAGAAATGACCAACATCTCCAAAGAGACCCGTGAGATGCTGAAGGAGAATTTTGTTATTAATCACATTCGTGTGGACCAGATGCAACGCAGCAGTGATGGTACAATTAAAAATGCTGTAAAATTGCATGACAGCCTTACTGTGGAATCTGTTCTTATTCCTACTCCAAAGAGAACTACAGCCTGTGTTTCCTCCCAGGTTGGTTGTAGCTTGGATTGCCAGTTTTGTGCAACGGCCAAGTTGAAACGAATGCGCAATCTTAATCCTGATGAAATCTACGATCAGGTTGTTGCTATAGACAACGAAAGCCGGCTTTACTTTGATAAACCTCTCTCCAACATTGTATTTATGGGGATGGGAGAACCTTTGATGAACTACAACAATGTAATGAAGGCAGTTGAAAAAATCACTTCAAAAGAAGGCCTGGGAATGTCTCCTAAAAGAATTACCATCTCAACTTCTGGTGTTCCCAAGATGATCAAAAAACTTGCCGATGACGAAGCAAAGATAAAGCTTGCCGTTTCCCTACATTCGGCTATAGATGAGGTGAGGACACAAATTATGCCTTTTAATGAGACTTTTCCTTTAAAGGATTTAAAAGAAGCACTGGAATACTGGTATGCTAAAACCCAAAGCAGGATCACATACGAATATATTGTCTGGAAAGGGATTAATGATAATCGAGCAGCGGCACAGGCCCTGGTGGATTTTTGTAAGGCTGTTCCCTGTAAGGTGAATTTAATTGAATATAACCCTATAGATGACGGGCATTTTCAGCAAGCCTCTGCCGAAGCTACAGATATGTACCAGAAGATGCTCGAGAAAAACGGAATTACCGTTACCGTAAGACGTTCCCGGGGAAAAGACATTGATGCAGCCTGCGGACAACTCGCAAATAAATCTGCCTGATCTACCGGGTTTAAAAGCGGCAGGATTTCGGTATAAAAAGTTATCTTTGCTCACTGCTTTATGAAGGTAATTTCCCAAATAAAACTTCCGGTGGAAAAGGAGATGGAACTTTTTGAAAAAAAGTTCTTTGAGTCCATGTCTTCAAAAGTTGCCCTGCTCAACAGGATTACCCATTATATTGTGAACCGCAAAGGGAAGCAGATGCGGCCTATGTTTGTGTTCCTGGTTGCTAAGATGGTATCTGGAGGTACGGTAAATGAGCGTACCTATCGCGGTGCTTCGGTAATAGAATTAATTCACACGGCCACACTTGTTCACGATGATGTTGTGGACGATTCCAATCGCAGGCGCGGTTTCTTCAGTATTAATGCTTTATGGAAAAATAAAATCGCCGTTTTAGTTGGCGATTACCTGCTTTCCAAAGGGCTCCTTTTGTCTATAGATAATAATGATTTTGATCTTCTAAAGATAATTTCTGTTGCGGTAAGGGAAATGAGCGAGGGCGAATTATTGCAGATTGAAAAGGCGCGGCGGCTGGATATTACTGAAGCCGTTTACTACGATATTATAAGGCAGAAAACAGCCACCTTGATTGCTGCATGTTGTAGCCTTGGTGCTGCATCTGTAAAGCCCGATTCTAAAGATATGACCACGATGCGCCGGTTTGGGGAGCTTATAGGAATGGCTTTTCAGATTAAGGATGACCTTTTTGATTATGGAGAGGCCAAAATTGGAAAGCCCACCGGAATAGATATTAAAGAACAAAAGATGACATTACCTCTTATTTATGTCCTTAACAATTGTTCCGGGAAAGAAAAATCGTGGCTAATCAACTCTGTAAAGAGGTACAATAAAGATAAAAAGAGGGTAAAAGAAGTCATTGAATTTGTTAGAACCAAGGGCGGCCTAAAGTATGCCGAGGAAAAAATGACAGAATTCCAGCAGGAAGCTTTGCTGCTTCTCAAAGATTATCCTCAATCCATTTACAGGGACTCTCTTGAGCTAATGGTGAATTATGTAATAGAACGGAAGAAATAGTCCTCAAAAGTTTGTTTAAAATTTATTTTATTCGATTTCTTCGTTGTGATTGGTGCGATCCAGCTCATCCAGCTCTTCTTCCAGTTCATTGTCTATCTCCTCTGCGCCTTCTTTAAGTTCTCTTCCAACTTCACGGGCATTATCTTCAATATCTTCTCCTATGGACTCCACGGCTTCTTCGGTCTTTTCCCGGGTGCTCTCACGGCAGGAATAAAGAAAAGAAGATAGAACAGCGACAACTACTAAAGTTAATTTTTTCATCTTCAATAATGTTAGGTTGAAATAAAAAGCCATTCCGGATTAACGGAATGGCTTTAAAAAGAATATTAGTTATGGTGATAATTACATATCATCAGTTCCTTCTACTTCTGCTTCTACTTCGTTACCAGCTTCTTCAGCAGTTCTTTCGATATCCTCTCCTGCTTCTTCAGCAGATTCTTCGATGTCGTCACCAATTTCTTCCATATCGTTTTCTACATTTTCTTCAGTAGTTTCTCTACAAGAATAGATAGAAAGAGACATTGTTGCTACGGCGAATAATAAAAATAATTTTTTCATTGTAAAAATTGTTTAATTAGTTGAAGTAACAAATTTAAACTATTTTTTAATTATGCAATAGGCTCTTTTCACTTAAATGTTTCCAATACCGTCTTGGCACATGCTGGAGGTGAAGCTTTAGATTCTTTCTGGATGCTATATTAGTACTGGTAAAATATTCTTTCCACAATTGCTGAAATTCTATTTCTTTTTCGCTGAACACTGCAATATTATTAGTGTTATAGTTAAAATGTCGATTAAAATCTATAGCTATTTCTTTAATTTCCTGAAGGTCAAAATATAATCCATAATTTCTTTTAAAATCGTAAATAATCCATTTTTGATTTGAATATCTTTTTCTAAAATGTTCCTGAATGAGAGGTAAAACATTAAAATCTGGTTCAATTGAGGCAAAATATAGTAGATCTTTTGTGAGCTTGAAACGTACGAAAGCTTCCATCCGGTGCTTTTCCCGCGCCACTTTTTTGGCCATTTTTGAAATTTTTAGAACGGCGGAGTGGCTAAAATCAGCATCAACTTTTTGGTTGCTCTCAAAAACGTATTGCAGGTACTTTAGCATAATCAATTCAATTCCTGGTTCTTCACTAAGAAATGCGCGGTAAAGATTCCTTCTTCCGGAAGCCGAACATTTCCTGTTAATTGCTATTGCAACCCGGGCAGCTTTAGCTTCATCTGTAATAATATTTTGTAGGTCGCTAAATAGTAATTTTGATGCTTTTTGTTCTGGTTGAATGTCAACTACTTCTAATTTTTCCTCATAAGTAGCAAAGACACAGGTAAGGAAGCCGGTAAAGCGGCCGTCATAACTTAAAACTGTTTTCATGAGTCGAAAATTGACAATTGAGGACTATAATTTTTTGCGAATTTGCTGCTGGAACTTTTCAGAATTAATCTTTTTATTTTCTCTGAAGTTAGGTCCCTCTTCTCCCATCCTTCGGAATTACATATTATAAAATATCGGGCACGGTTCTTAGCAATTCCAATATTTTTAAGATGTTCCCAGTTTAAGCTGCGATGCTTACGTGCAGCGATAATTTTATGAACAGACTTTAATCCGATTCCCGGAATTCTCGCCAGTAATTGTTTTTCAGCTTTATTTATATCTACCGGAAAGAGGTGCATGTTGCGAAGAGCCCAACTTAACTTTGGGTCAACATCTATATCCAGGTTTTTGTGTTCATCATTAAGTAACTCTCTTATATTAAAGCCATAATAACGAAGCAGCCAGTCGGTCTGGTAAAGGCGGTTTTCCCGTAGCATGGGAACTGCAGAGGTGAGGGCAGGAAGGCGGGGATCGGAAGTTACAGGGACATAGCCGGAGTAATATACCCTTTTCATATTGTATTTCTTATAAAAGTAGGTTGCGGTGTACATGATATCCCTATCTGTTTCTCCTGTGGCACCAATAATCATTTGCGTACTTTGCCCTGCCGGGGCATATTTTGGAGCTGATTTTAATGTTTTACTTTCTTCGCGGTTTCTTATTATTTCGTTTCTGACCTTGCGCATTGGCTTCATGAAATCTTCATGGTTTTTATCTGGAGCGAGAAGTTTAAGTCCGGAAACAGTTGGAATTTCGATATTGACACTCAGCCGGTCTGCATATAAGCCTGCTTCCTGCATAAGTTCATCACTTGCACCCGGAATGGATTTAAGATGAATATATCCGTTAAAATTTTCTTCCAGCCGAAGCTTTTTTGCTACTGCAATTAGTCGTTCCATAGTATAGTCAGGATTTTTAAAAATCCCGGAACTAAGGAAGAGCCCTTCAATATAATTGCGCCTATAGAAGTTCATTGTGAGGTCCACTACCTCCTGAACCTTAAAAGCAGCTCTTTTAATATCATTACTTTTACGGGTGACGCAATAAGCACAATCAAAAATACAGTGATTGGTAAGCAGGATTTTAAGTAGAGAAACACATCTACCATCTTCTGTGTAGCTATGGCAAATACCCATATTAGAAGCATTGCCCAAACCTTTATCCTTGTTTGTGCGGTTGCTGCCGCTACTCGAGCACGAGACGTCGTACTTAGCCGCGTCTGCCAGAATCGAAAGTTTTTCTTTTATCCGTTCGAAATTCATTCTTTAATAATTTTGCCTAAACTAGGAAATAATCCGATATAATGGATATAATCCATTAAAATAAATTTGATTAAATAATTAAAATCATACATAACAAGAAGGGCAATTGAAGTAACAAGTCCGGAAACTAAAATGCTGATAATGTGAAAAATTAGTTATCCTTTGGGATTAAGGCGAATAGAAAATTGATCCTGAAAGGTGTTAATTTTGGTATTGGATTTTAGTGGTGATTTTAAATATAATATTTTATCTTCGCACTCAGAAATAAGGGACTATGAGTTTACAGGATAAGGTAATGGTTGAGATGAAAGCGGCTATGCGGGCTAAAGACAGCACAAAGCTGGAGGCCCTTAGAGCTGTTAAGAGTGCCATTCTTTTGGCTAATACTGATAGTAATTCCAAGGATGGGTTATCAGAAGATGAAGAACTAAAACTTTTACAAAAACTTGTAAAGCAACGCAAAGAAAGTGCTGCTATCTATCGCGAGCAGGGAAGAGAGGATCTGGCTGAACCTGAAGAAAAACAGGCTGAAGTAATTGAGGGCTTCCTGCCAGAGCAAATGAGTGAGTCAGAGATAGAAGCAAAAATTGAAGAGGTAATACAAAAAACCGGAGCCAACGGGATGCAGGATATGGGAAAAGTTATGGGAATGGCATCTAAAGAACTTGCAGGAAGGGCAGACGGTAAGACCATTTCTTCTATTGTAAAAAGCAAATTGAGTAAATAAATTTAATCCTCACAGGCTTATAAAATTGTGAGATTAGAAAAAATAACGGCCCCGTGGCGCAACTGAATAGCGCATCAGATTTCGGCTCTGAGGGTTGCAGGTTTGAATCCTGCCGGGGTCACGAATTAAATAAAAAATCTGCAGCGAAAGCTGCAGATTTTTTATTTTAGCATACGTCATGCTTAAGAGGCGGAACCAATTGTAGTCAAAGCTTATATTAATTGGGAACTCATAAGCATCAGATAACTTCACTGACTGTATTAAAGTGGGGCTTAAATTCATTAGAGGTTTCTCCTAATTAATTTATTCAGATAAATTAACGGTGGAGTCAAAATCTAGTTTGATCCCGCCATCCAGTTCTACTTCTTTTTCTTTTACTCGATTTATGATTTTTGCAATATTGTAATTTTTCTTTCCATTTTTACGCGAAAGATAATGATATGCGGAAAAAGAATTACTTCTGTTCTTCTGATTTCGATTTTGAAGCCCTTCACAGAATTACTCTTATATTAGGTCTCTAATCGTAAAAGAGGAGAATGAACTTTTTTAAAATTAATATGAAAAAAGTACTATTTTTATTAATAGTTTTCCCAATAGTTCAGGTTCAGAATTTGACGGCACAACAAATTCCGCATTTACAGAAAGTAAGGGACGAACATCAACTAGTAGTTAGTGGAAAGCCTTTTTTGATGTTGGGAGGGGAATTGGGTAATTCTACTGCAACCACTATGGAATCTATGGAGGCTGTATGGCCGAGGTTTAAATCATTAAACCTAAACACCATTCTGGTTCCAGTTTATTGGGAACTGTTAGAGCCGCAAGAAGGAGAATTTGATTACGATCTGGTGGAGGATTTAATAATTGAAGCCAGGGAGCATAATTTAAAAATAGTATTTCTTTGGTTTGGTGCATGGAAAAACAGTATGTCCAGCCACGCCCCGGCTTGGGTAAAATTGGACCAGGAACGGTTTCCTCGTGCTAAAGGTGAAACAGGGGAGAGCCAGGAAATTCTTACACCATTTTCTGAAAAAACTTTAAAAGCAGAGATAAATGCATACAGGCATCTTTTACGACATATTAAAGATATAGATGCGGGGCACCAGACTGTTATTTTAATGCAGCCCGAAAATGAAATTGGAATGTTACCATCGGCAAGGGACCATCATTCCATGGCAAACCAAAAATTTAAAGAGGAAGTTCCTGCTGATTTACTTCAATATCTAGTCGAAAATAAATCCGATTTAAATCCTGAATTTCTTGAAATATGGAAGAAGAATGGATTTAAAAACAATGGGAGCTGGGAAGAAGTGTTTGGCGATTTACATACCGATGAAGTTTTTATGGCCTATTACTTTGCCCGGTATACAAACCAGATTTCTGCTGCAGGAAAAGAAGAATATGCCCTGCCTGCTTTTGTAAATGCAGCACTCAACCGTCCTGGAGCAAAACCTGGAGAATATCCAAGTGCCGGTCCATTACCCCACATTCTGGACGTGTGGAAAGCGGCTTCTCCAGATATCGACTTTTATGCTCCCGACTTTTATAATCCGCGGTTTAAATACTGGAACGACCTCTATGTAAGGCAGGATAACCCACTTTTTGTTCCCGAACATAATTTTGATAATACCGTGGCAGCAAAAGCACTTTACGCAATTGGTCATTATGAGGCGCTGGGATTCTCACCTTTTTCTATTGAACAAATACCGGGTCAGCCTTTAAATCATAAAGAAAAAAAGTTAGCCGAAGTTTATGAAGTTGTTCATCAAATTAAGCCAATTTTGGATAAATACAGAGGTCAGGACAAAGTTGAGGGGGTACTATTGGACAAAGAAGTAAATGAAGCAAAATTTGTGCTGGGCGATTATGAATTTACGGCTGAACATACCTTTAATTTAGGTTGGGAGCCGAATGCCGCCTCCGACGAATGGGAACCTGCCGGAGCTATAATTATTCAAACAGGAGAAAATGAGTTTTACTTTGCAGGTTTTGGTGTGTCATTAAAAATGAAAAACCTGAAGGATACCAGTGGCAGGGTAGGTATCTTAAAAACCGATCTTGGCTATTTTGAAGACGGAAAATGGAAGGTTTATCAACATTTAAATGGTGACCAGACGCACCAGGGACGACATATTCGTTCTTTTGTAGATGATGTTTCTATTCAAAGGTTTACGCTGTACAACTATTAGTAAGGTCCGTTTACCTTGAAAAAAAGTTATTACCCTTCCGGGAAGCCTATGCCTTATTTTGGCAATTTTCGACACTCGTTCTAGGGAACTTCAGTGGAAAGAAGGGCCACATAAATTAGAAATCTATAATGTCTTCAGTTGATGTTTTATTGAAACTTGTATGGATAATTCTTCAGAAGAGAAGCTTTATGAGCTGCAGGAGAGCATGGAGCAGCCTGCTTTTTTAGAAGCCCAATCTGGTCTCTTTTTAAAGAATTCGTCATGTTTTTTTGAATATGGATCCTTCAGGGCAACTCTTAATTTTTCAAAAAGTGATGATTCTCCTTTTTCCAATTCCTCAATGGCCTGGTGCAACAGGTAATTCCGAAGGACAAAACGGGGATTTGCTTTTTCCATTTTTTCACGTGATTCTTTTTCTGAAATCGTGTTTTGTTTCAATCTGTTCTGGTAATTATTTATTAATTCCAGCAAGGAGTTCTTTTCACTTTCCTCCGGAAACTCATAAAAGCTATCTTTAAAATAATTCAGGATGGATTCATCCTTAGTAAGATCTTTGGGAAGATGGGTAAGTAACTGATAGAAAATGGTCATATCTGGGTTTACAGTAGAAAGTACTTTTTCAAATTGAGCAATTAACAGTTGATCTTCTTTTTCAACTTTATCCAGTCCCAGTTTATTTGCCATCATTTCGTAATATTTTCTCCAGAAAATTTCCTCATAGAAATTCATAGCTTCTTCAAGTTCATCAGGTTGATCAAAAAGGGGAAGGAGTGCATTTCCTAATTTGCCCAGGTTCCAGTAACCTACTGAAGGCTGATTCCCAAAAGCATAGCGACGCCCGGGAAGATCTGTGGTATTGGGAGTGAACCCCGGGTTGTAATCATCTATAAACGAAAATGGTCCATAATCTATAGTTTGTCCCAGGATGGACATATTATCGGTGTTCATTACCCCGTGCACAAAACCTACTCTTTGCCATTCTACCATAAGACCCGCTGTTTTTTCTATGACTTCTTTATACCAGCGAATAATTTTATTTTCTCCGGTAATGTGGGGGTAAAATCTTTCGATAGTCCAGTCAACTAATTTCTGAAGATTATTTATTTCGTTCCTTGCAGCCAGAATTTCAAAATTTCCGAAGCGCAGGAAAGATGGTGATGTTCTCATAACTATTGCGCCGGGTTCATATTCAGGATTTCCGTTATAGAACATGTCCCTTAAAATTTCCTCTCCCGAAGAAATCAGGCTTAGGGCTCTGGTGGTTGGAACTCCTAAATGATGCATTGCTTCGCTCATCAAATATTCCCTTACCGAAGATCTTAATACCGCCCTGCCATCTGCCCTTCTTGAATAGGGAGTTGGCCCGGCTCCTTTTAGCTGAAGCTCCCATTTTCTTCCTTTATTCTCCCATTCTCCCAGGGTGATAGCTCTGCCATCTCCCAATTGCCCCGCCCAGTTTCCAAACTGGTGGCCGGCATAGCAAGCTGCATAAGGTTGCATAGAGGTAGTCACTTTATTACCTGCAAGTACTGCCACATCTTCATCATCTGGTTCTGAAATTCCCAAATCCTGAGCAAGATTTTCTGTCCAGGCGAGGAGTTTTGGTTTGGGAACAGGAGAAGGATGAGCCTTGCTATAAAGTACTCCCGGGGTTTGCCTGGGGGAAAGATCACCACTTTCGTCTCCTTTAAACTTAGACACAAATTCGTTCTTGTAATTTTTCTTAGTAAGGCGTTGCATATTTTTTCTTTTACGACAAGCAAGAGGAGGTTCTAAACACAAGAACCAATTTTTTCTTTTAAAATACTTATAATATATATAGGCAGCAATTTATACTCGGGAAAATCTGCTTTAAGCATTGATCCATTTAGAACAACTTTTGCCTTGTATGAAGTTACGCTTAGTTAAGAAAAAGTTTCAGTTTTCAAGAGTGTTATTTCGTAAACAACTGAAAATTATATAATTATACTTATTGTTTTCTTTTTTGTTATCATTCTTTTAATGATTGAAGTTAAACCTGACTAAAAAAGTTTTCCAATGGGAGCTTATGGGATATATTTATGTCATTAAACAAAACATAAAGTACTATGGCTTCATATTTAAATAAGAACGAAATTCAGGCTTCTTTGCGAATACTAATAAAGCAGTATTTGCAGGAATGCAAGAACAGTAATAAACTATGTCCGGAATTTACAGAGCTTTTAGAACATAATTTCTTGGCCAAATTTGTTGTATACAACAGGTCTGAGAGGATTATTGAAATTGGTATAGAAGATAAAGGTGATGATTCTGAAACAGTATATCCTACAATTCAGACATATAAATTTAAACTTGATGATGCGGAAGAAAAAATCGTGACTTCCTGTGGAAATGAGGATTCCGATCTTGAGTTTTACGGCCGGCTTATAAGTAGAAATAACCTAACAAAGAATAGTGAGGTTGTTTTGATGCACTAACATCTGGAATTATCTATTATCTTTAAAAAGCGGCTTTAAAAAAAGCCGCTTTTTTCATTTTAACTACTTCCCGTATCCGAAAGTATATTGTGAATTTTATAATGACACTATCTTCAATAAAAGAATATCTTATTTTGGGTTATCTGATTTTAAACTGAATTAAGTAATTGGGAATTAACATTTTATATCTGGATAAATTTAAGAGTTAGTTTACATTTTTACATAAATTAGTGAATGTTATTTTGAGGTTTCAGCTATCATTCTAAGTGTTATTCAATGTTTACTTAATATTTTAACAATTATATTCTATGGTTTCTTATATTAAAACAGAGGAGATTAAAGCCTCACTGCAAGCTTTGGTAGAACAGCGTGTAAAAGATTGCGCTGTTGGAAAGGATCTTTCTCAGGATGTCGTGGAGCTCATTAAACATAATTTTCTTGCGAAATTCGTACACTACAACAAGGAGAAGAGAGTATTGGAAGTGGGGATTAACCGGTCTTCTCCGGCTTCTATCTATCCCAACATTATAGTACACGCTATTCCAGAGGATAAAGTGGCCGAGTGGCTGGAGGATTCTTACACAAGCAGGAAATGCGATCTGGAATTTTACGGTAAAATTTTAAGTAGAGGTAAATCCTCTACCGACTCAGAAGTAGTGCTTATGTAAAATTGATACGGGTCTTCAGAAGAAAAGACTTTTGACAATGTTTCTAAATTCATCCTTTTTTATAGGTTTCTTAACGGCCATTCCCTTCTCATTTCCATAATTTCAGAAAAAAAATATGGAAAAGTACACAAATTTAAATCAGCAATTTATTGGTGGAACCTGGCGGGACGGGAATGATGATTCCACTATCCAAAACATCAACCCTTACGATAATTCTGAAATTAATAAAATTACCGGGGCAAATGCAGAAGATGTAGATGATGCACATGCTGCGGCAAAAAAAGCCGCAGAGGAATGGGGGAAAACCCTTCCGCAGGAAAGGGCAGAAATTATTCAAAAAGCAGTGCAGATCCTTACCCAACGCAAAGAAGAAATTGTAGAATGGCTTATAAAAGAAGCCGGAAGTACACGAATAAAGGCAGAGAGGGAAATCTTAATTACCCTTGGTATCATGAAAGAAGCTGCATCTTTCCCCACAAGGATGCACGGCTTTATTTTCGACTCTATTACTCCGGGAAAAGAAAGTAGGGCGTATAGAAAACCTTTAGGTGTAATAGGGATAATAAGCCCCTGGAATTTTCCTTTAAATCTTTCTATGCGTTCCATAGCGCCTGCTTTGGCCACGGGGAATGCTATTGTTTTAAAGCCATCTTCAGATACACCGGTAACAGGCGCGATCCTGCCGGCTAAAATCTTTGAAGAAGCTGGCCTTCCAAAGGGCGTTTTTAATGTGGTAATTGGGAAAGGCTCTTCAATAGGAGATCATTTTGTTTCACATCCCGATTCTAAACTTATTTCCTTTACCGGGTCTACTCCTGTAGGAAGAAATATAGGGAAACTAGCTGGAGAAGCGGTCAAGAAAACCTCCTTGGAACTTGGAGGTAACAATGTTTTTGTTGTTCTGGATGATGCCCATATAGAGAATGCTGTAGATGCAGCGGTATTTGGCAAATTTATGCATCAGGGGCAGATTTGTATGTCCATAAACCGCATAATTGTAGATGAAAAAGTTGCAGATGAGTTTGTAGAGAAATTTGTAGAGAAGACCAAACAGCTAAAGTTTGGTGATCCTTCAGACAAAGAAACTACTGTGGGTCCTTTAATAGATCACGATCAGGTAGAGAGAATTCTAAAAGATATCAACGACAGTACCAGCGATGGGGCGATCCTCAGGATTGGAGGTAAGGCTAAAGATAATGTGCTGGAGCCTACGATTTTGGATAATGTAAGAGATGAGATGCCAATAGCCGATAATGAGATTTTTGGACCTGTGGCACCTATTATAAGAGTTTCTTCTGAAGAGGAGGCACTTAAAATAGCCAATTCTAAAGAACATGGGCTAAGCGGTGCCGTATTTACGCAAAATGTTGAACGCGGAGTCGCTTTTGCCAGAAAAGTAGAAACCGGAATGATCCATGTGAACGATCAAACGGTAAATGACGAACCAAATGCTCCTTTTGGTGGCGAAAAAGGCTCCGGAATAGGTCGTTTTAATGGTGATTTTGTTTTGGAAGAATTTACAACCCTACAATGGGTGACCGTACAGCACAAACCAAGGGATTTTGGTCCTTTTGCCTGATAATTGCCAAATTTTAGGCATCACCTTTATTGGGTGATGCCTAACTTTTTGAAACAATATTCTCGAGGATCATTTTTGCGTGAACCCTGGAATTTTCAATAAACCACTTGTGGGTGTCTACACCACCGCAAACTACACCGGCCAGATATATGTTGGAAACATTGGTTTCCATAGTATGTGGGTCGTAATTTGGTATTTTTTTACCATCATCAGATAATTTGATGCCCATCTTCTGAAGAAAATCAAAATTAGGACGGTAACCGGTCATTAAAAGAACAAAGTCATTCTCAATAATTTCCGTTCCTTGCGGCGTTTCAATAGCCACTTCATTTTCCATTATTTCAGTTAGTTTAGCGTTAAAATGTGCTTTAATGCTACCTTCATTTATACGATTGTCAATATCTGGTCGCACCCAATATTTTACTCTTCTTCCAATTTCAGGCTTCCTTACGATCATCGTCACGTCCCCACCTTTTCGGTAAATTTCCAGTGCAGCATCTACAGCAGAATTACTGGCTCCCACAACCACGGTTTTTCGGGTAGCGTAGTAGTGTGGATCTCCATAGTAGTGGAAGACTTTGGGCAAATCCTCTCCAGGAATATTTATATAATTCGGAATATCATAAAAGCCCGTAGCCACAATCACATTTCGGGTAAAATAAGAAGCTTTTTCAGTTTCTACAAAAATCTGCTTATCCTCTTTTTTTTCTACGGAAGTTACTTTTTCAAAAAGGTTAATGTTTAATTGATTTGAAGTAGCAATCCTCCGGTAGTATTCCAATGCTTCTGCTTTCCTGGGCTTCGGGTTGTTGCTTATAAAAGGAATATCATCAAGCTCCAGCTTTTCTGAAGTAGAAAAGAAGGTCATGTTTGTTGGATAATTATACAGGGAATTAACCAGACATCCTTTTTCCAGGATCACATAGGAGAGGTTCTTTTTCTCGGCTTCCAGTCCGCAGGCTATACCAATTGGGCCGCCTCCAATAATTACAATGTCGTAAGGTTTATCAGGAATTTGCAAGTTGTCTTAGATTTTGAATGGTTTCAATCTGATTTTCTGCTTTAAAAACAAAACTTCCTGCCACCAATACATCGGCACCGGCCTTGCAAAGTTGAGCAGCATTTTTATCGGAAACACCTCCGTCAATTTCTATAAGTGTATCAGAATTGCTGTTCACAATAAGCTCTTTCAGCTGGCTGATCTTTTTATAGGTGTTTTCGATAAAGCTTTGTCCTCCAAAACCTGGATTTACGCTCATTACAAGAACTAAGTCGATATCGTTTATGACATCTTTTAGTAAGTCTACATTTGTATGTGGATTTATCGCTACACCGGCTTTCATACCTTCCGCTTTTATAACCTGAAGCGTTCTGTGCAGGTGCGTACAAGCTTCAAAGTGCACAGTAAGGTAATCGGCTCCCAGATTGGAAAATTCCTTGATGTACCTATCAGGATCAATGATCATTAGATGCACATCAATAGTTTTTTTAGCATGTTTTTTAATGGCTTCCAGAACCGGCATTCCGTAGGAAATATTCGGAACAAAAACCCCGTCCATGATATCAATATGAAACCAGTCTGCCTCACTCAAATTTACCATTTCTATATCCCGCTGAAGGTTGCCGAAATCGGCAGCAAGAAGAGAGGGGGCAATAAGTTTCTTTGTCATAGGTGTGCTGTTGTAAATGTGCACAAAAATAGCAAGATAAAATTTATTTTATACCTTCTGTAAAGTTTTTTAAGATGTACTTTACAGAACTTTGTATGGCAGGATTTAAATTGTCGATCTGGGTAAGGTAGGAATCCATTTCTGTAAAATTATCCCTATTATCCAATGAAATGAATTCGGCTTCGTAACCGTCAAATTTTACGATGGGTATACTCTTTTGAAAAATAGTTATCACATCTTTATGACGTTCGTCAGCCTTTATTCTGCTAAAAAGACTTTTCAATAATTGTTCGTCGCCCTCCAGGACCTGAAAAAAATTGCCTCGCGAATACAAAAGTATACCAGTAATATTATTGTCGTTATTCCAATTCTTACTGAAATCCAGAGCTTTGTGGATTTCATATTCTAAAAGTGCCGGATTGGCGGTGCTTACATAGCTAATAGCATATCTCATATGACTGAATTGTTAAATCTCACAGGCAGGTTCTTATCCCTCGTCCTCTGGTTGATATATTAATTTTTTACAAGTTCAATTCGGAAACAAAAATATGGAATTTTAAGAATTGTTCAAAGATGTATAATAATTAATGATAATATGGAGTCCATAAATATATCCACATTACTTTTCGTCCTAAACTCTTACATAATAGTTACTCCCTTTGTTCATGGGGAGTCTGGCTTAATGACTAATGTTGGCAAGTTCTTAATAACCTGAGTTCGACGTAAGAAAAGTGCTTTTTTAGCATGAAAAAAGCAGAAATATAGTTATATTTAAGTAGCTGAATACCAAAATATTAACTCAATTTCTGCTTATGATTTCTACGAATAAAATTACTGAAATTTTCTGTTCTATCGATGACTTTTGTAAAGTTTTTGAACCTGCACTGAAACAAAGAACACTTACCAGGGGAGAAAACAAGCGAAATCGAACTTTTAAGATGTCTACAAGTGAAATATTAACTATCACTGTTCTGTTTCACCTGAGTGGTCATCGCACCTTTAAGCATTTCTATTTATATTATGTACAAGAACATTTACAAAAAGAATTTCCGGATACAGTCTCTTATAACCGCTTTGTAGAATTGATGCAGGCCAATATGCTTCCACTTACTCTTTACATGAAAACATGCTGCCTGGGAGAATGCACCGGAATCTCATTTGTAGATTCCACTCCCATACGAGCTTGTAAGAATAAGCGGATAAAGAATAATAAAGTATTCAAAGATATTGCCACCACTGGCAGATCCACCATGGGATGGTTCTATGGGTTTAAGCTCCATATCGCTGTAAATGATAAAGGGGAACTCCTGGATTTCATAATCACCCAGGCCAATGTGGATGACCGAACACCCATCAAACAAGATAATTTTCTAAAGAAAGTTTTTGGTAGCCTGTATGCAGATAAAGGATACCTTTCTAAAGAATTGACTGCACTACTATT
This sequence comes from Autumnicola edwardsiae, assembly GCF_031846505.1. Taxonomy (NCBI): domain Bacteria; kingdom Pseudomonadati; phylum Bacteroidota; class Flavobacteriia; order Flavobacteriales; family Flavobacteriaceae; genus Autumnicola; species Autumnicola edwardsiae. Next base: position 26,565 of record NZ_JAVRHP010000021.1, on the reverse strand, counting down.
CGATCAGGGACTTCATTTAGTGACAGGAATAAGAAATAATATGAAAAATGTGCTGATGACCATGAGAGATAAAATCCTATTACGAAAGCGATCTGTCATAGAAACCATCAACGATCAGCTCAAAAATATCTGCCAAGCTGAACATTCAAGACATAGAAGTTTTGGTAATTTTATAAATAATCTTGTAGCGAGCCTTATAGCATATTCCTTTCAGAAAAAGAAACCAGCTATTAAATTTGAAACTCAAACAACCAATCAAATGACCCTTTTCTACTAATCCTTAGATCGAACTGAGGTTAATAGGTGGAGGGATTATGACGCAAAATTTAAGCCTAGTCATTTAAAAAATCTTTTCTAAACTTAATGTCGGGATGTTATTTAACTGTTTTCTTGACTTCTGAACTCTATTATGTTATTTCAAGTCCTCAAAATGATCCTTTAAAACCTTTTTTGCTGCGCTGTATCCGCACATTCCGTGTACTCCACCGCCAGGAGGGGTTGAGGAAGAACAGATGTAAACCTTGGGATTGGGCGTGGAATAGGGGGAAATTTGTGTTATAGGTCTCGTGAAGAGTTGAGTAATATCTTGTTTTCCGCCATTAATATCACCGCCAATAATATTGGGGTTAAAAACCTCCAGTTGCTGCGTATTCATAGTTGTTTTAGCAAGGATGCAGTCCTTAAATCCCGGAGCTGCCTTTTCAATCTGATCTTCTATTTGCTGCGTAAAATCTGCAGTGCTTCCATTTTGAACGTGGCAATAAGCCCAGGCTGTGTGCTTGTTATCTGGTGCCCGTGTATCGTCAAAAATGGAATGTTGGGCAAGAAGAACATAAGGAGCGTCACTTACTCGGTTGTTATGAATGGAATTTTCAGATTCTTCCATTTCTGCTTTAGAAAAACCAAGATGTACGGTTCCCGACTTCCGGCATTTCTCATTTGTAAAAGGGATTGGTTCACTTAAAGCCCAATCGACTTTAAAGACTCCGGCGCCATACTTGTAATTTCCCATTCTTTTGCGGTACAGCGAAGGGAAATCTGTCCCTTTCAGTTTTAGTAATTGTTTTGGAGTCAGGTCAAAAAGATATGCTTTTGCTTCCGGAAGTTCGTTAACATCTTCCACCTTTCTATTCAGAAAAAGCTCACCTCCTAAAGATTTGTAATAGGAGAGGAGTGCTTCAACAAATTTTCCTGCGCCACCTTTTGGAAATGGCCAGCCGTATTTATGAGCCATGGTGCTTAATACAAGTCCAAAAGAAGCTGAAGCAATCGCCTGTAAAGGTAAAGTGGAATGTGCAGCAGAGCCATAAAAGAAGACCTTGCTTTTTTCTTCTTTAAAATAATGGTTCACCAACATTTTTGCAGATGGCAATGCTTTAAATCCAAACTTCAAAAGTTCTATAGGATGTTCCGGCCAGGACAGCGGACCAAGGAGGTTGTTTTCTATCTGTGACCATTTTTCTACAATTGGTTTAAAAAGTTGCTTATAAGCTTTTTCATCTTTGTATAGTTGTGCTGCTGTCCTGTCTATATCTTCAAAACAGGCAAGCGCCGTACCATCGGCAAAAGGGTGCGAGTACGGAATGTCAGGATAAATCCATTCCAGTCCGTGCTTTTCCAGGGGTAAATTCCTGAAAAATGGAGAGGCGACACCCATTGGTAAAATTGCAGAGCCAATATCGTGTTTAAAGCCAGGTAGTGTGACTTCCTCTGTCCTGGTGGAACCTCCCGGGGAAGATGCTTGTTCAAAAATGGCAGTTTTCAAACCTTTTTGCTGAAGATGAATAGCCGCAGCCAATCCATTAGATCCACTCCCTGTTATTATTGCATCATACTGTTCAGACATTAAGGTAATTGATTTTTATCTAGATTAGCTAAATATTCTTTGAAGGTGATATCTCCGTTTTTTTCGCCGATCATATCAGTGGTAGTAACATATTTAAAGTAGTCCAGTTTCTCATGAATATCTTCGAAAAAATTGGGCAATTTTAAACCTATATCAGCCAGCACTTCCGGTACCTTTACCACCCGTCCACCTATAGTGTCCTGGATCATTTCTGCCATTTCCAGGCGGGTATGGATTTTTGGACCACCTACCTCGATCACTTCAGGCCCTTCATCTGCATAACCGCAAATAACCTTAGCAAGATCTGCATGGTGTATACTGTTTGTTTTGGCGCTTCCATCTCCAATTATAGGTATAACCTTTCTCTTGGCCATTATCATCAAGTCATTAAGGCCGGAAAAGAATCCCACAGGACGTATAATCGTATAATCAAAACCCGAGCCGTGCAGCGCCTGTTCAAGTAATTTATGTGAGCGTGCTACAGCAAAATCTTTCTCTACATCGGCTCCTTTTATAGAAGTATAAACGAACCTTTTTACGCCATTTTTCTCGGCATCACGCAGAATATTTCGGTTGGATTCAAAATCAATCTTATAAAAGGATTTTTCATTGGGAGTAAAGAGGCTTACACTGTTTCCCAAAGCCGAAATCACGGTATCCACACCTTCTGTAATATTAGCAACTTCCTCGCTGTTGCTTGCATCGGCTTTCCAAATATCGTTAGTGTAAGGAATTAGTTTTTCTTTCCCCTCGTCAGATTTTGTGAGGGCGCGAACAGGCCGCCCCTGTGCATTTAAGAGTTTCACTATCTCCAGTCCCAAAGAGCCAGATGCTCCTGCGACCAAAACTTTTTGCTGCTTTTCCACAATATTTTTTTAGATAATTTACGTACAATAAAGTAAATAGTAGAAGCTGGTAGAGTAGATTAACAAAAGTTTAGTTTCTGTAAAAGTATGTGATACGGCTGAACCGGTAGAAACAATAAAACCCCGGTCATCACTCCGGGGTCATTCATCAATCAAAAAACGAACAGTTATTTCTGCTGCGGTCATCACTCCGCAGCTAAACTGTTGTCATCTTAAATATTTTATCCTAAGTAAGTTTTCAAAATCTTACTTCTGGAAGTATGCTTCAATCTTCTAATAGCTTTTTCTTTAATCTGTCTAACTCTCTCACGTGTTAAATCAAAAGTCTCGCCAATTTCTTCAAGCGTCATAGGATGTTGGTCTCCCAATCCAAAATAAAGACGAATTACATCAGCCTCACGCGGAGTCAATGTTTCCAAAGCACGCTCAATTTCAGTTCTAAGCGACTCATGTAGTAATTCTTTGTCAGGATTTGGAGATTCACCAGAACGTAATACATCGTAAAGGTTAGAATCCTCCCCTTCAACCAAAGGCGCATCCATAGAGACGTGACGCCCGGAATTCTTCATGGATTCCTTAACATCATTAATCGTCATGTCCAGTTCCTTGGCGATCTCTTCAGCACTAGGTGGGCGCTCGTGAGACTGCTCCAGGAAAGCAAAGGTTTTGTTGATCTTGTTAATAGATCCAATCTTGTTTAGCGGCAAACGCACAATACGCGACTGCTCGGCCAAAGCCTGTAGAATGGACTGGCGAATCCACCATACAGCGTAGGAAATAAACTTAAAACCACGGGTTTCATCAAAACGTTTAGCAGCTTTAATAAGGCCTAAATTCCCTTCGTTAATTAAATCGGGAAGTGTTAAACCTTGATTTTGATATTGTTTTGCCACCGAAACCACAAAACGTAAATTCGCTTTGGTCAGTTTTTCCAAAGCACGGTCATCACCCGCTTTAATTCGCTGAGCCAATTCTACCTCTTCGTCGGCAGTAATTAAATCAACCTTACCAATTTCTTGCAAATACTTATCCAGCGAAGCAGTTTCACGGTTAGTAACCTGCTTCGTAATCTTAAGTTGTCTCATCTATCTTCTCCTTGGATTTATAATGTGAATAGCTCTTGTATTAGTTTATACGTAAAGAGTAGTCGGAATGTTACAAAAAACCTTAATTATTTTTATTTGGGCGTTGCCCTACGGGCCGGGCTTTCCGCTGCAAGTCCGCGCTCCTTCCAGTCGCTGCGGGCTTTCTGCTGCAATCCCTAACGCAAATTAAAATAAAAATGAAGTCGTATGTTGACCAATAGAAGGTCGATAATTGCCATTTTTCGGCATTGTTAAATTCTGTTTATAGTTTATAGTTGGTGGCAGATTTTGGAATGTGAAGTTGTGAAATTGTGAGTTCAGTTTTCAGAAGCAGGTTGAAAATTGTTATTTTTCAGTCCTCATTAAAATCTGTTTCCTGCAGCACAGCGGTCTTTAATTTTTTTCTGATCAAATAAGTTCGTTTAGGCCGATTATTGCCATTTTAGAGTCACCATTTAGAATTTGAAATTCAACATTCAGAATAATTTTAATTTTATTTTGCTTACTGTTTCCTGTAGCGAAGCGGTCTAGAATCCTTTTTTTGCCAATTAAGATCGTGCAGGTCGATAATTGCCATTTTAGAGCCTCATTCAAACTTCAGAATTCAAAATTCAAAATAATTTTATTTTTATCCTGTTTCTTGTTTCCTGGAGCGTAGCGGTCTTTAGTCTTTTTGAGAAATAATTGTCATTTTATAAGCTCCACTCAAATTCAACCTTGAACATTCAACATTCAACATTCAACATTCAACATTTCACAGGGTTTTAAAATAAAAATGCCCCTGAATTTCTTCAGAGGCATTTATTATATAAGCTTCAGAAGAAATTAATCGTCTTTTCTGCGATCTCTTCCACGGTCGTTTCTTCCACCACCACGGTTGTCTCTTGAGCCTCTGTTGTCACGACCTCTGTCATTGCGGTCGTTATCTCTTGGAGGTCTTGCCTGGTATCCTTCAGGTTTGTCAAGTAAAGCTTTACGCGATACTTTTTCCTTACGGGTCTTAGGATCAACTCCAAAATATTTAACGTCTATCACATCGCCAAGATTTACAACATCTGTTACATTGTCTGTACGTTCCCACGCCAATTCAGAAATATGTAATAATACTTCGTTACCCGGAGCATCAATATATTCTACAACTGCACCAAAATCAAGGACTTTTATCACTTTTACTTCGTAAACGCTTCCTTTTTCAGGCTTAAATAAGATAGAGTCTATTTTTGCAAGTACTTTATCTATTCCTTCCTGGTTGGTACCAAGAATTTCAACAACTCCCTGCTCGTCTACTTCGTTAATCACAATCTCGGTTCCTGTAGATTTCTGAAGTTCCTGAATAACTTTTCCTCCAGGCCCAATAAGTGCTCCAATAAATTCACCAGGTATAGTTCTGGCAATAATTTTTGGGGCATGAGCTTTTACATTCTCGTTTGGTTGAGAAATACTTTCAGATAATTTATTAAGGATATGTAATCTTCCGTCCCTTGCTTGTTTTAAAGCTTTTACCAAAATCTCATAAGAAAGTCCTTTAACTTTAATATCCATCTGGCAGGCGGTAATTCCATCTTCGGTACCCGTTACTTTAAAGTCCATATCGCCTAAAGCATCCTCATCTCCTAAGATATCAGAAAGTACCGCGTAGTCATTTCCCTGGGAAATTAATCCCATTGCGATTCCTGAAACCGGCTTTTTCAGATTGATTCCGGCGTCCATAAGTGCCATTGTACCAGCACAAACAGTTGCCATAGAAGAAGAACCGTTAGATTCTAAAACTTCAGAAACTACTCTTACCGTGTAAGGGCAGTCTGCGGGGATCATGTTTTTAAGCGCACGTTGTGCCAGGTTACCGTGTCCTATTTCCCTTCTTGAAGTTCCTCTTAAAGGATAGGCTTCTCCTGTGGAAAAAGGAGGGAAGTTATAGTGAAGGTAAAAAGTTTCTTCTCCCTGGTGTGTTGGAAGGTCTACCTGGTTTGCTTCTCTTGAAGTTCCCAAAGTTACTGTTGCCAGCGCCTGGGTTTCTCCCCTTGTGAAAATAGCCGAACCATGTGTGGAAGGTAAATAATCTACTTCTGTCCAGATTGGACGAATTTCGTCAGTTTTTCTACCATCTAAACGTATTCCTTCTTTTAAGGTTAAATCCCGGATAGCGGCTTTATGAGTCGCTTTGTAGTATTTAGAAATAAGAGCTCCGTTTTCTTCCTGTTCTTCTTCAGAAAATAGTGCTTTTACTTCTTCTTTTATTTCTGAAAATGCAGCGCTACGGTCGTGTTTAGCCTTAGCTGCTTTGGCAGTATCATAAATTTTCTGGTATGCTGCATCGTGAACTTTCTGCTGAATACTTTCGTCTTCTCTTGCAGTTTCGTATTCACGTGTTGCTTTCTTTCCGAAAGCTTCAGCCAGTTTCACCTGTGCCTCAACCTGAATTTTGATAGCTTCGTGAGCAAATTTAATAGCTTCTGCCATTTCTTCTTCGCTGCACTCCTTCATTTCACCTTCTACCATCATTACGGAATCTGCAGAAGCACCAACAATCATATCGATGTCTGATTCTGCCAATTGTGAGCGGCTTGGGTTAATAACAAATTCGCCGTTGATACGGGCAACTCTTGCTTCAGAAATAGGTGTTTCAAAAGGAATATCAGATAACTGGATAGCGGCAGATGCAGCTAAACCGGCCAAAGCATCTGGCATCACCTCTTCATCATGAGACATTAGCTGAATCATCACCTGGGTCTCAAATTTATAATCTGAAGGGAATAAAGGTCTTAAAACCCTGTCTACTAATCTCATTACCAGAATTTCTTCTGTACTTGGTCGTGCTTCCCTTTTGAAGAAACCACCAGGATAACGTCCTGCGGCTGCGAATTTTTCACGATAATCTAATGTAAGCGGGAAAAAATCCATAGTTGTTGGTGTGTGGGAAGATACGACAGTACAAAGAAGTACTGCATTTCCCATTCTTAGCTCAACCGACCCGTGGGCCTGCTTTGCTAATTTTCCGGTTTCGAGAGAGATGGTCCTGCCGTCTCCTAATTCGATAACCTCTTTAAATGTTTGTGGAATCATAATGTTTTTTGAATTCTAAGCCGGAACAATTCCGGATATTTTGTTAAACAATGGTCTCCGCCATTACCGGACGGCCGGTGTGTGTTGTTGTGTGTGAAGTAAGATAGACCAATGAAAAACTACCTCTCGACAATGTGCGAGGTGACAATTTTTAAATTTAAAAGCAAATCGCTTACCTTTAAAGATATAAAAAAGGGGGCAGAAAGCCCCCTTGAAATTTATTTTCTTAATCCTAATTCTTTAATGATGGCACGGTATCTCATGATATCTTTCTTCATTAAATAATCAAGTAGACTTCTTCTTTTACCCACCAGCATAACCAGTGAACGTTCTGAATTATAATCTTTACGATTTTTCTTCAGGTGCTCAGAAAGGTGAGCAATTCTGTAAGTGAACAATGCAATCTGACCTTCTGCAGAACCCGTGTCATTTTTATTCTGACCGTGTTTTTCGAAGATTTCTTCTTTACTCTCTTTGCTTAAATACATTCCAATATTAATTTTAATGATTTTTATGTATTGGTAGTTTTTCTACCAGGCGGCAAATATACTACTTTCTAAAATAAAACCTACATAGGGTGATATTTTATTTTATGCTCTTACCGGTTGGTTACCAATTAAATCCAGATAAAGGTTTACCTGGTTTTTAAGTTCCGAACGTTTTACTATAAAATCAAGGAAACCATGTTCCTTCAGGAATTCTGCAGTCTGGAAATCTTTTGGAAGATCTTTACCTGTAGTGTCTTTTACCACTCTTGGTCCTGCAAAACCAATTAATGCGCCCGGCTCAGAAATATTAATATCTCCCAACATTGCGAAGGAGGCGGTTGTTCCACCTGTGGTAGGATCGGTCGCAAGGGAGATATACGGGATTTTTGCATCTGCAAGCTGGGCCAGCCTTACAGAAGTTTTGGCCATTTGCATTAAAGATAATGCAGCTTCCATCATCCTGGCCCCTCCCGATTTTGAAATCAACATAAAAGGAATTCTGTTCTTTAAAGAATATTCTGCAGCGCGGGCAATTTTTTCCCCAACCACAGATCCCATTGATCCTCCTATGAATTGAAAGTCCATACAGGCAATCACGAGGTCCTTACCTTTAGATTTCCCTACAGCAGTTCGTATGGCATCTTTAAGACCGGTTTTATCCTGAGCGGCTTTTAACCTGTCAGTATATTTCTTGGTATCTGTAAATTCTAAAGGATCCTTGGAAGTTATGTTCTTGTCCAGTTCTTCATATTCATTGTCATCAAAAAGGATCTTAAAGTATTCGTTGCTTCCAATCCTTACATGATAGCCATCTTCCGGACTCACATAAAAATTGCTTTCCAGTTGCTCTGCATCTACTATTTTTCCAGTAGGTGACTTGTACCATAAACCTTTGGGTACATCTTTCTTCTCTTCTGTGGGGGTTTGAATCCCTTTTTGCGTTCTCTTAAACCAGGCCATAGTAATTAATTAATTTTTAATTCTCCGGAACTGCATCCATCAACCGGAAAAAATTAATAAAAAAATAGCTGAAGCAATAAAAATTACTTCAGCTATTCTATGAAAATTCAGTTACAAAGTATTTACGTTGTTCAGGTCTTCGAAGGCTTTTTTAAGGCGGGCCTTAAAAGTAACCTCTCCTTCGCGAACCCATTTTCTTGGATCATAATGCTTCTTGTTTGGTACATCAGCTCCTTCAGGATTGCCAATTTGTGCAGAAAGATAATCTTTTTTGCTGCCCATATAATCGCGAATTCCTTCAAGATAAGCGTATTGAAGGTCAGTATCTATATTCATCTTAATAACACCATAGCCAATTCCTTCACGAATTTCTTCAACAGTAGAACCACTTCCACCATGGAATACAAAATCGATATGATTTTCTTTCAGGCCGTATTTTTTAGTTACAAATTCCTGGGAATTCTTAAGGATAATTGGGGTAAGTTTTACATTTCCTGGTTTGTAAACACCGTGTACATTTCCAAAAGCGGCTGCAATAGTAAACTGCTCACTTACTTTACTTAATTCTTCGTAGGCATATGCTACTTCTTCAGGTTGCGTGTATAATTTTGAAGAGTCGATATCTGTATTATCCACACCATCTTCTTCGCCTCCGGTTACACCAAGTTCAATTTCCAGGGTCATTCCCATTTTACTCATTCTCTCCAGATACTTTTTACAAAGCTCAATGTTTTCTTCAATCGGCTCTTCAGAAAGATCGATCATGTGAGAGCTGTAAAGAGGTTTTCCGAATTGTTCAAAATGTTTTTCACTGGCATCCAACAATCCATCAATCCATGGAAGAAGTTTTTTGGCACAATGATCTGTATGGAGGATCACCGTTGCCCCATAAGCTTCTGCTAAAGCATGTATATGTTGAGCACCTGCAACGCCGCCGGCAATTGCAGCTTTTTCATTTTCGTTAGAAAGACCTTTACCTGCGTTAAATTGAGCCCCGCCATTTGAGAACTGAATAATTACGGGTGAATTTAACTCTGCCGCTGTTTCCATTACGGCATTGGCGCTACTGGAACCAATCACGTTCACAGCAGGAAGAGCGAAGCCCTTTTCCTTTGCATATTTAAAGATTTCCTGTACTTCTTTTCCTGTGGCTACGCCAGGTTTAATGTTATGACTCATAATTTTAGTTAATTAGGCTTACAAAAATAAGAAAATTTGTTGGCTTAGAAAGGATAATTAATTCCCACATTGTAAACGGCATGGTTGAAATTGTATTCCTGAAACCACCGATCTCCTGTAGACCGGGCTGGGTCGTAGGTTTTAAAGCCAACATCAAACCGTAAAACAAAGAAATTAAAATCATATCTCAGGCCTATCCCGCTTCCCACGGCAATATCTTTTAAATCTGAAAACGAGGTGAATGTAGAAGCTTCATCCTCAACAATATCAAGCACGTTCCAAATATTACCAATATCGACAAAAAAGGCGCTGTTGAGTGCACCAAAAAGGTTGTAGCGATATTCCAGGTTTAATGCGAGTTTCATATTGGCCTCATTAAATTCATTACGGCCACCGCTGCTTCCCGGTCCAAGGTCGTAGGCCTGCCATGCACGGTTATCGTTAGGTCCGCCTGCAAAGAAGCTTCTGGTAAAGGGGATACTGTTAGCGTTTCCATAAGGAATAGCAATTCCACCAAAAGCGCGAAAAGCAAAGATATTACCGCTCCCCAGGTCCCAGTGTTTTATGAAATCCAATTCCGGTTTCACGTATTGGGAATAGGCAACTCCCAAAATCTCGTAGTTTCCAGCGGAGTTTTGCTCAAAGCCCGCGACTTCTGAAATTGCATACAGCATATTTCCAGCAGTTTCTATCTTAAACCGAAACCTCGTGAACTCTTCATCGTAGAGGTTTTCTTTTGTGTTCCATAAATAGGTATAATTTGAAGCCAGGATCAAATTGTTCTCGGTCAATCTGTTTTTGCGTTCCCTTATATTAATTACATTCTGTCGCTGGCCGGCAGTAAGGCCGGTCGTAGTGTTATCAGCATTATTAACAGATTCAATAAAATTTTCGGCACCTTGCGGGATAATTAAGCGGCCATTGTTATTTAAATACTCCGGACTTGTAACCACGTTTGCTGATTGCACAATATTATTTAGCTCGCTGTATGAATTTTGATATACGTTGAAGTAATTATCAATATTCAGATTTCTAACGTATTGAAGGTTTACCAGGTCTAGCCTGTTTGTGAGCAAGCGCGAGGGGGTCCACCTGTAATTGAGAATAGAAGAAAGGTTTTGTTTGTCTAGTCCTATATTGTTCTGAGTACTAACTCCCAGGCTAAGAGAGGTAAACGGAGACATATATTTCGGGATAAATTTTTCTGTATCAAAAGGAAAAACAATCCTTGGGAAGGTAAGCTTAAGGTCTGCACCAATTTCTGAAATGTCAAAAAAGCGGTCATCTTCTTTGCTTGCTGCGGCATCTGTGGAAGAACCTATACTTCCCCGTCCTGAAATCTCAAGGTTCTCAGCACCTCTAAAAATGTTCCTTATCAACAGAGAACCTCCAAATCCTATCCCAAACTTCTGGATATTACTTTGGGAGACATCAAAATCGAACCCAAGTGAATATTTGGGCTGGGGTGTTAAAAAAATATTGGCTATTAAATCTGTGTTGGTCGTATCCCCGGGATCTTGAGTGTATTGAATATTAGGATATTTAAAATTTTGAAGTGAATTCAAGCGGTTGTACGTGCGCGTCCTGGCAATGTCACTAAAGGTTCTCCCGGGCCTTATAAAAATAGCATCAATAATGGCTTCAGGTTTATATTCCATTCTATTAAAGCTGTAAATGGTGAAATTATCAACCTGTGCACTATCTGTTACAGGTTCATATCGGTTGGAGTAGGTATAATCTGTAAAAACATTCACCCTGCTTATTTCGTGAACTCTAAAAGGAACGCGATACGTGGAATCTTCATCGGAGGCCTGCCGGTTCGGGATAATTATGGTTGTATTTAACTTATAATCGGTGTTAATAGTATCTGCGTCAAAAGTGATATATTCCTGATCAAAATTATATACTCCGTTATTCCGGAAAAGGCTGGTGAGCCTGTCCCTTTCCGCATTAAAATCCAGGGTGCGATATTGAGTGCCGGGAATAATAAGAGCTTCATCTTCATGCCTTTTATAGATCGAATCGAGCACCCCGGAATCTATATCTGTATTAACCGAATCTACCTTGTAGGGAGTGTTGGTCTCTACATAATATTCTACTTTAGCTCTTTTGTCTTTTTTTTGTGAAGGAATAATCTGGTAATCTGTTTCTACATTAAACCACCCATTGTTCCAGTACCACGATTCAAGTCGGTTTACAGATTTTTGGGTATCTTCCCGGTTAACGATAACAGGAGCTTCTCCTGTTCTTTTGATCCACTGGTTAAATTCTATTCTGGATTTAATATAACTGTCAAGCTGTTTGCGTGAAAGCAGGCTTTCCAGTCTTTCTCTTTTTTGATTATTCTGAAGGAATTTTTCACTTAGAATGCTGTCAATATTGGGTCTGGCAAGGTTGTAAAAGTGCAGTTGTAAAGGAACTCCTAAAAGGCTGGAATTAGGTTTTTGATAAAGCTGATTGTAAATTCTGTTCTCACTGATTCTTTCTCCATTTAAAAAAATATCATTTTTTGTAAGCAACCATTCTTCCGCCTCCACGCGTTTTACGGCATTACAGGAAACAAACAAAAGGAGAGTTAGTAAAAATAATGATATTTTTGCGAGGATACGTTTCAAATGAAGTTCATTAAAGCTTCAAAAATACGTCTTTTGTATGGTTAGTAAAAACCAAATAAAGTTAATTAAAAGTCTGGCGCAAAAAAAGAACCGCAGCGATAGCGGGCTTTTTGTAGCCGAAGGGAAAAAGACAATTTCAGAATTACTTGCATCGGGGATTGAGCTTCATTTGCTATTTTCGGAAGAGCGTATTTTCAATGCTCCTGAAGAGAGATTTAGAGAAGTGGGATCTAAGGATCTAAAGAAAATAAGCTTTTTAAAAACTCCTCAAACAGCACTTGCCATTTTTAAAATTCCTGAAATATATAATCCAGGTTATAGAGGATTAACTCTCGCCCTTGACGGGGTGCGCGATCCAGGTAATCTAGGAACAATTATTCGGTTATGTGATTGGTTTGGCATAAACAAACTTGTGTGCTCAAAAGATACGGTGGACTGTTATAACCAGAAGGTGGTCCAGGCTACCATGGGATCTATAGCAAGAATAACAGTTTCTTACGTAGATTTAAAAGCTTATCTTTCAGATCGTCCTGAAGATTGTCCTGTTCTGGGTACTTTTATGGAAGGAGAAAATATTTATAAAACTAATCTGGAGCAGAATGGAATTATTGTAATGGGTAATGAAGCTAATGGAATTTCTCCACAGATCGAGAAATTTATAACGCATCGTATAGGCATACCTCAGTTTGGTAAAGCAGCTTCAACAGAGAGTCTTAACGTTGCAACTGCAACGGCAATTATTTTGAGCGAATTTAAAAGAAGGTAATTGATTTACTGAAAAGTGAAATTTATAAATATGGCCCTGGAGGTCATTTTATCTACGTTTCCTGTAAAAATACTATCCGGATCCTCATCTCTAACCAATTCGTCATTAATAGCGAAAACGCCTCTGATACTCGGGCTTAGCTTAAAGTAATACAGGTAAAGATCTATTCCAAAGCCAATCTCATAATAGTAAGTGTTGGTCTTCATACGAAATTGCCCCACACTATTATCGTCAGGATTATTTTCGTTGCTGGAAAGATTAATAGAGGTAGAAAGGCCTCCAACCACAAAGGGCTTAAAATTATTTAGCCTGTCGGTAGAAAATTTTAGTAGCAGAGGTATATGCACATAAGTGGAGCTAATTTCCCTGAATGTGCTGGCATCGGCTTTTAAGGCTTGAAATCCCCTTGTGCTAAAGCTTACTCCCGGCTCAAGCCTTAAGTCGAGGTTGCTTCCCAATTTCAAATTTCCAACCAGCCCCACGTTAAAACCTGTTCTTCTTTCTACTCTAAAGTCCTGTCCTGTTACAGGACTGGGGTTATAATCTTCATAATCAAAATGAAAGTCATAGCTGTTAAAGCCAAGAAAATACCCCCAGGACCAACGTTGGGCATCAAAATTTTCATTGTTCAAAATCTGATCACCAAAAAATTGAGCATTAGAAAATTGTGAGCAAAGCAGAAAAAGGGAAATGGCAAGAATTCTTTTCATAGTGTTATTTTGAAGCCACGTAAATAGTGGCGACCCCAAAGGTTTGTGGTTGGTCTTGTATATTAGTAAACCCAGATTTCTTTAAAATATTGTTGAATGCTTTTCCATAAGGGAAACTGGCAGCACTTTTACTTAAATAAGAGTAGGCATCTTGATCTTTGGAAAAGATTTTTCCCACTAAAGGCAGCACGAGGCTGGAATAGACTTTATAGCCTTGTTTAAAAGGAAATTTAGTGGGAACTGAGGTTTCAAGAACAACAAAGATCCCGCCCGGCTTTAAAACCCTGAAAATTTCCTTTAAACCTTTTTCAAGGTTTTCGAAATTCCTGACTCCAAAAGCTACCGTAACAGCGTCAAAGGAATTATCTTCAAATGGCAGGGCTTCAGAATCACCTTGAATCATTTCTATTTTTCCTTCCAGTTTTTTTTTGCTGATTTTCTTTCGCCCCACATCAAGCATTCCTTCAGAAAGATCTAAACCTACGATTTTATCTGCTCCGGAGTCTCCCATTTTTATGGCAAGGTCTCCTGTGCCTGTCGCTATATCCAGGATGCTTTCCGGATTTTGTGCTTTGACCAGGGCCACCACCTTACGGCGCCACTTTTCGTCTGTTCCAAGAGAAATGATGCGGTTAAGCCCGTCATAGTTGCCAGAGATGTTATCAAACATCTCCTCAACCTGCTTTTTCCTTAGGCGGGATCCTTTGTATGGAGTAACTTTCTTACTCATTTCTGAATTTTTTTCAAAGATACATGTTATGGTATAATAGCCTCCTTTTAGAAGAAGATTTTGTTCTTAACATTCAAAATATTGAATTTCATGATAATAAGTTACCTTTGTTGCTTCTTACAATTTCAAGTTGTTATATGAAAATAGTTATTGCTGGAGCGGGTGAAGTGGGATTCCATTTGGCAAAATTACTCTCGTTTGAGTCTCAAGATATTACGCTTATCGATACCAGCCAGGATCATCTGCAATATGCCGACACTCATCTGGACATTAGGACCATTAAGGGTAATGCGACTTCTATAAGTATATTAAAAGACGCACAGGTAAAACATTCTGATATGGTAATTGCAGTAACTTCCAACGAGGCTACAAATATTACCGTTTGTGTCCTTGCAAAGCAGCTGGGGGCAAAAAGGACCATTGCCAGGATATCGAACACCGAATTTCTTGAAAACAAGGAAGAGATTGGTTTTGTGAAATTTGGTATAGATGAGTTAATCTCACCAGAGGCGCTTGCAGCAAGGGAAATCGAACTTTTGTTAAACCAGTCTGCATTTAACGACAGTTACGAATTTGAAGAGGGTGCACTCACTATGATAGGCCTTAGTCTTTCCAGAAGTGCGCTGTTTGTTGGAAAAACAGTAAAAGAAGCTGCCGAAATTTTTCCTCAGCTTAATTTCGTGCCTATTGCTATACAGAGATATGGTACCCAGTACACTTTAATTCCAAGGGGAGACACCCAGTTTAAGGAAGGTGATCAGGTTTATTTTATTACCGTAGAGAATGGTGTAGAGGAACTTTATAAACTTACCGGAAAAGTAAAGCAGGAGATAAAAAATGTTATGATCCTGGGAGGTAGTAAGATTGGGCGTAAAACTGCCATGGATCTTTGCCGTAACAATTTTCATGTAAAACTGGTAGAGACCAATAAAGATAAGGCTTATGATCTTGCCGATGAGCTTCCAAATACGCTTATTATAAACGGCGATGGCAGGAATGTAGAATTGCTGGAAGAGGAAAATATTCACGATATGGACGCTTTTATTGCTGTCACGGGAAATTCCGAGACTAATATCATGTCCTGTCTTGTCGCTAAATCCAAGAGTGTTAAAAAAACAATTTCCCTTGTGGAGAATATGGATTATTTTCAGCTAAGCCATTCTATTGGAATAGATACCCTTATCAACAAAAAACTTCTGGCTGCAAACAATATCTTCAGGTATATCAGAAAAGGGGAGGTGGTCGCCATGACGAAACTCAACAACATGAACGCCGAATTGCTGGAGTTTATCGTCAAGCCAAATTCCGTGGTATCTGATAAAAAAATCAAGGATATAGAATTTCCCCGTTCAGCAATTATTGGCGGGATAATTAGAAATGGAGAGGGCGTAATAGCATTGGGTGAGTTCCTTATAAAATCTGGTGACCGCATCGTGGTTTGCTGTCTTCCCCGTTCCATAGGTAAGGTCGAAAAATTGTTCTTGTAATGCCAAGGTTGAATTACCAGATTATTATGCACGTGATGGGCCTTTTGCTAATTTGCAATGGTGGCTTTATGTTAACTGCTGTTCTCGTAAGTTGGTTTTACGAAGATGGGGTAACCATGGAAATTTCTACAGCTGCATTGATCACGCTTTTTGTCGGTACACTTTTGATGTTCTCTACCCGTGGGCACGATAAGGATATGAAGAAGCGGGAAGGTTATATTATCGTGACCTTCGGGTGGATTTTTATGGCTTTAAGTGGTACGCTTCCTTATGTCATAAGTGAGTCTATCCCCAGGTTTACCAACGCTTTTTTCGAAACCATGTCTGGATATACCACGACAGGTGCTTCTATTTTAAATGATATTGAAGTAGTGCCGAAGGGAATCCTCTTTTGGCGGAGTCTTACGCACTGGATAGGAGGTATGGGAATTATCGTTTTGGCTATAGCCATTTTACCTTTACTGGGCATTGGGGGAATGCAGCTTTTTGCGGCGGAAGCTCCGGGACCGAGTGCAGATAAGCTAAAACCGAGAATTACCGATACTGCCAAAAGACTGTGGCTTATTTACGTTAGCTATACAATAGCTGAAACTATTCTACTGAAAGTCGCCGGGATGAGCTTTTTTGATGCGGCAAACCATGCTCTTAGTACACTTTCTACAGGAGGATTTTCCACAAAAAATGCCAGTGTCGCCTATTGGAATGACCAGCCTGTAATTCAGTATATCATCATTCTCTTTATGTTCCTGGCGGGAAGTAATTTTGTATTAAGTTACTTTAGTTTTAAAGGAAGGGTTCAGCGGGTCCTGCATGATGATGAATTCAGGTGGTATTTCTATTTTATTACTTCTTTTACATTAATTGCTGCCGTTATAATCTATTTTCAGGCAGATGTAGGTTTGTCATCTATAGATCATCCCATGGTTTGGGGAGAGGCAGAGAGTGCTTTCAGGCATTCTCTTTTTCAGGTTTTAGCTGTGATAACCACAACCGGATTTGTTTCTGCCGATTATACTATGTGGACACCATTTTTAACGATTTTCTTCTTCGGAATGTTCTTTCTGGGAGGCTCTGCAGGTTCTACCGCCGGTGGTGTTAAGGTGATGCGGCATATTATTATGATCAAGAACGGAATGATCGAATTTAAAAGGACCCTTCATCCTAATGCTATTCTTCCGGTGCGTTTCAATAAAAAATCCATTAGCAAAGAAATTGTATTTAATATTCTGGGCTTCTTCATTCTCTACATGCTTTCTTTTATTATTGGTGCGGTTGTTCTGGCTGGGTTAGGATTGGATTTTGAAACATCTATTGGAGGCGCAGCTTCTTCCCTCGGTAATATCGGTCCCGCTTTTGGCGGATTGAGTCCTGTTAATAATTTTGATATGCTGCCCGACTTTGGCAAGTGGTGGTGTGCTTTTTTGATGCTGATAGGTCGACTCGAGCTTTTTACAGTGCTCATTATCCTTACTCCTTTCTTCTGGAGAAACAGGTAAATGTTGAGTTAAAAAGTTAATGAGGAAAAAAGTGAAAAGATATAAAAAGACCTTGCAGGACTAACCGGGACTAACTGGATACTACCAAAGTTCCTTCCCTTTTTTCAAGGGAAGGTGGGTTTGTTAGCCAGAGGCTGATAAAGTCGGAAGGGTAAAGAAACACTATTCTAAAATTAATCATCATCCTATTCCCGAAACGTTTTTAACAAGGTTTTTGATTAGGGCATGCCCTTCGGGCCGGGCTATCCGCGCTACACGGTAGCCGCTCCTATCCCTCACGCGGATATTTTTGTTAGAAGCCGATATTGGCCATTTTTCCGGCATCATCTTAATATCTACAAGGTTTTTAAATTTCCCAAGAGGAGGTGAATTGAATATTTAATTCAATAGCGTTTAATCGGAATAATCAACAATAAAAAACCTCACAGATCCCGGAGAACTGTGAGGTTTTAGTATTAAAATATCAAAATCTTGGTTTTATGCTTCAGAAACAGCAGCTTTTATTCTTTTTAAAGCTTCTTTAATTTGTTCTTCACTGGCGGCATAAGAAATTCTTATACAATCAGCATTTCCAAAAGCGTCTCCTGTAACTGTTGCCACTAAAGCTTCTTCCAGCAGGAACATGGAGAAATCTGTAGCATTTTCAATTTTATGGCCTTTTATGGTTTTTCCGAAGAAAGCCGAAATATTAGGAAATACATAAAAAGCACCTTGTGGTTCGGTGGTTACAAAACCGTCTATTTCATTTAAAAGATCGATAATTAGTTTTCTTCTGGATTTAAATTTATCCACCATATAACTAATCTTGCTAACGGGAGCTTCAAGCGCAGTAATAACCGCACGCTGTGCAATACAATTTGCTCCACTTGTTACCTGGCCCTGTAACTTGTTGCAGGCGCGGGCAATCCATGCAGGAGCACCTATATAGCCTATGCGCCAACCCGTCATAGCAAAAGCCTTGGCCACTCCGTTTACAGTTACCGTGCGTTCGTACATATCTTCAAATTCGGCCATAGAGGCATAACCGTCCCCGTAGTTAATGTGCTCATAAATTTCGTCGCTAACAACAATAATATCGGGATACTTTGCCAATACATCAGCCAAAGCTCTTAGCTCTTCTTTGCTGTACACCATTCCGCTGGGGTTACAGGGAGAGCTGTACCAAATCATCTTTGTTTTTGGGGTAATGGCTTTTTCAAGTTGCTCGGGCGTTACCTTAAAATCGGTCTCTACCGTGGTAGGGATTTCTATGGGCACACCTTCAGCTAACTTTACGATTTCAGCATAACTTACCCAATAAGGACAGGGCAAGAGAACCTCGTCCCCTTCATTTAATAACACCATCGCAACATTGGCAAGCGATTGTTTTGCTCCTGTAGAAACTACTATTTGCGAATGATTATAAGTTAAATTGTTGTCCCTTTTAAATTTAGTAATTATAGCATCTTTCAGCTCTACGTAACCATCTACCGGACTATAAGAGTTATAGTTATCATTAATCGCCTGTATGGCAGCTTCTTTGATAAAATCCGGAGTATTAAAATCGGGTTCCCCCAAGCTTAATCCAATAATGTCCTTTCCTTCAGCTCTTAGTTCACGCGCTTTTGCAGCCATTGCCAGAGTTTGGGACGTTGCTAAATTGTTAATCCTGTTTGATAATTTTTCTTGCATTTGAGTTGATTAAAAAAGTTTGTCTAACTTGAAATTGCAGGTTTTGAACCCATCTCTTTTAAAAACTGAAAATGGGCTTTTATAGCTGCGCGTGTGGTTTTATACTCGTTGTAAGGCAGGTTACATTCCTGTGCCGTTTGCTTTACAATTTTTGAAATATTGGAATAGTGAATATGGCTGATGTTGGGAAAAATATGATGTTCAACCTGGTGGTTTAATCCGCCGGTGAACCAGTTCACAACTTTGTTTTTGGTAGAAAAATTAACTGTAGTGAATAATTGATGGATTGCCCATGTGTTCTTCATGGAGCCTGTATTGTCCGGTAGTGGCATATCGGTTTCCTTTACCACATGAGCAAGCTGAAAAACAATACTCAGGATAAGGCCAGCAGTATAGTGCATTACAAAAAAACCTATTAGGATTTTCCACCAGGCAACAGATAAAATAAGCATAGGCAGTACAATCCAGATGGAAATATAAATTAGTTTTGTAATTGCCACAATACTCCATTGAGTGACAGGATTTGGTAATTTCCCGTAGGATAACTTCTTTTTTAAATATCTTTTGGTTTGCTTAAAATCTGTGGTTATTGCCCAGTTAAATGTGAGCAATCCATATAGAAAAACAGAATAATAATGCTGAAATCTATGGATTTTAAGCCACTTTGCATGTTTGGAAAATCTGATAATACGTCCTGCGTCCAAATCTTCGTCGTGACCATGAATATTCGTGTAGGTATGGTGCAAAACGTTGTGCTGAACCTGCCAGTTGTACACATTTCCCGCAAGGATATAGATCGTACCTCCCATAAAATTATTTACCCATTTCTTCGAAGAATATGAGCCGTGGTTCCCATCATGCATAATATTCATCCCAACACCGGCCATTCCTGCACCCATCACAATTGTCAAAAGGAGCATCCACCATTGGGAAATATCCAGGGTAAGAATTAGGAAATATGGCAACAGGAACAGGGAAAACATTACCAGGGTTTTAAGATGAAGCTTCCAATTGCCCGTTTTTCTTAAGTTGTTGTCTTTAAAATAGGAATTAACCCGCTTGTTTAGTGTTCTGAAGAATTTTGCCGAATCGACCCGGGAGAATCGGATAATATTATCTTGGGGATCTTCCATTTTTTGTGCTTTAATGTTCAAAGGTAAAATATTAAATATTGTGAATGAATTAAAAGTGCAACTTTTAGGCCGCAAATTGCTACTTTTGCCAAAAAGTAAAAAAATTGGAATTAATACTTAAATATTTCCCCGATTTATCTGAAGATCAGCAAACAAAATTCAGAAAACTTGAAGAACTTTATAAGGACTGGAACCTTAAAATAAATGTAGTAAGTCGCAAAGATATTGATGAACTTTATCTAAGGCATGTACTACATTCTTTAGGGATAGCCAAGGTTCAGCAATTTAATGCCAATGCTAAAATCCTGGATGTGGGAACCGGTGGTGGATTTCCGGGGATACCGTTGGCAATACTTTTTCCAGAAACTAATTTCCACCTTGTCGATTCTATCGGAAAAAAAATAAAAGTGGTGGAAGAAGTTTCTGAAGGTTTGCAACTTCAGAATGTAAAGACCACCAATGCAAGGGTAGAAGAGATCAAAGGGCAATTCGATTTCATAGTGAGCAGGGCAGTAGCCGCCATGCCTACTTTTGTGCACTGGACAAAGGGTAAAATAGCTAAAAAAAGCAATCACGAACTCAAAAACGGAATCCTTTACCTTAAAGGCGGCGATCTTTCTGAAGAACTTAAAGAATACAGAACCGCTAAAACTTATAATCTTATAGATTATTTTGAAGAGGATTTCTTTGATACTAAAAAAGTGGTCCACCTTCCGATAAAATATAAAGGCTGAAAATTGCCGTTTTAGAGGCAGCCCCAAAATGCCAATTTTCGGCATCTATTCACTGTGGTGACCGGCTATTTTTCTACAATGATCTTTTTGTTGTAGACTTTTTCAGCAGTATGCACTTTTACTATATAAACAGAGGTACTTACGGGTCGCATCAGGTGGAGATAGATCTCTTTTTGGGTCGTGGCTTCGGTAAAAGTCTCTAATTGCTGTCCGTTAAGGGTGAAAACCCGTACCTCATCAATTTTTTGAGCTCCGGGATTGTAAATTACCAGTTGCTTTCTGTCCATTAAATATTCTACGGAAAGCCCTGCCTGATTTTGGCCATTTTCATCCTCAGGACTTTCTTTTGGATTTTCGGTATCGGAATTTTCATTGCCCTCTTCAGGGTTTTCGTCTTCTCCAGGTGTTTCGTCTTCTCCATCTTCAGGAGATTCACCTTCACCGGGAAGATCATCTTCAGTGTTTTCTTCTTCTTCTTCTTCAGGAATTTCAGGTTTTTGAAATACCAGCTCAAAGCGCTCGTAATAATCTCCCGGCTCAATTTCTAAAGAGAAATCTGAATCTCTGAGGTCATGATAATTTTCTGTAGACTTATCCCTGATGTAGATTTCCACTTCTTCAGAAATATTTTCAAGTTCTTCAATTTGAATTTTAAATTTCCCTGCTTTTTCTATTCGAAGACCAATCGGCAGCACCTGCTCGGGATTAATATGTCCTACTCCCTGGATCACATATTCCCAGCCATCGATTAGCCAGAACATATCTTCAAGATTATAATCATTAAGAAGGGCATCGTAGCCTAAATCAAAATCGTTGGTTGCATTTTGATCTACGCCAAGAAGTATTTGCCTGTGGTACCCTAGTGGAGACTGGAAGTTTAACCTGATTCTGGACCTGTCTTCTTCAGTTTTTGGAGATTTTTCCCTGATTTCCGGCCTAAGGAACTGAGAATTTGATCCTTCTTTTCTAAACCTCCTCTGGCTGTTTTTAAACCTCACGACACCTCCACTTCCCGCAAGTTCCCCTCCTGTGGAAGAATTTATTTCAGTATTAATAAAGAAACCCTGACCTACAGGAATAAAATCCCCTGGTCTCCTCGTACTTCTGTCACCTGTGGCATCAATACGCGCGTCTGTAGCAATTGCGGCGACTGCACCAACCAAATTCAGGACGGCATAACCACCAACATATTCAGATAAAACATGCGTTTTTCCGGAGAAATGATCCCAGAAGTAAAGGGCGCCGTTAAAAGCATTTTTGTCGTTTCTACCGCCGTTTATATCCTTCAGGTTGTCCAGGAAAAATTCGTTTACGCTTAAAGCTGAAGGGTAAGGGTTACCAATAAGGTAATTCTGGTTACTTCCTATAGTCAAAGAAATAGTGCCGTTATTTGGCTTTCCTTTAAAAACATAATTCTGCAAAGTTGTAAGGTTGGCTTCACCTGAAGTTCCCTTCATGGTGAAACCTTCTCCCACCTTTAACTGTGCATTGCTGCCTATTTGCTCCCAGGCACTGTAAGCATCTGCAGTACGGGCGCGAAAGGCATTGATCCAGTAATTGCTGACTTTTCGCGGATTAGTATAAGCGCCATCGGCATGCGTATGTGGATTGCCGAAATTCATTGGTTTTCCAAATTGGCTCGTGGCGGAACCATCCATCATTATTCCGGCGACCGTATAGCGCGAATTGTTGGCTGTTCCCTGCGGAACTACAGGAGAACTCCAATAATTGTAATTGAAACTGCTGGCCGTTCCCTGTTGCTCACGTTCAATATAACCACTGCTGGTTTCTGCAAGAATACTGCCCTCACTTTGGATAAGCTGTGATTCCCCATTAAGATCAATCACACCATTTAATTCCAGGTAGTGGGAAATGGTTAGCCCGTTTCCTGTAGTATTATTTACCGAACCTTCCATGTCCAAGGTGCTGTTTTCCCGCTGTGGTGCTCCTTCTTCGGATATTAATCCTAATAGCGATATATCCTGAAAACCGGAATTTATTCGGTGTGAAATTTCCGCAATATTCCAGTTTATAAATTCACCATTAATTCCTTTGCTGTTTGGTGGGTCCCAAACATCTGGTCGTGCCCAGGTGGCATCAATTCTCCAGGCGCCATCCTGAACAGAGTAATATGGAAGTGGCGCTGAATTTTCCTGTTCTGTAGTAATATTTCTTAGCCGTCCATCTGCGCGGTTCGTAGCCCTGTCTATGGTATAGCCATTTTCGATTTCCTCTACTGCTAAATGATAATATCCGGAAAGTTTGCTCCAGGCAAGTTCACCGGGTACATTAATTGGCAAAACCTGTCCTTTTGTAAAAGTGCCGTTTGTTTCAAGTCGCTGATTCATCATAAACCTGAGCTGTTCTTCAGTAAGAGCCGTGTTCCAGACGCGTACTTCTTCTATGGAACCCTGATAATAGTTGTTCGGGACATCTGGATTATCAGGATTGTACATTGCCCCTATCAGGAAAGGAGCATCTATAGCAGCCGGATTCGTAGCTGAGCGATTTCCTACCGGAATTCCATCAACATAAAGGGTGACTTTTGAGTTCTTATAAATAACAGCAAGGTGATACCAGCGGTCTGTGTTTACCTTGTATGAAGTGGAAACTGCATTTCCAGCCCACCTGAAGGTTGGTGCTCCATTGTTTATAATGAGGTCGAACCCGCCTGCGGAAAAGTTTTTTACATTTCTTTTTGAGAGAATGGTGCGTGTTCCCTGGATGGATTTTGGTAAAACCCACGCTTCCAGCGTGAAAGTGCCTGTACCCAAATCATAATTCTCCCCAAAATCGATATAATCGTCAACACCATCAAAATCCAGGGTGCTACACTCGTTTTCCAGCTTGATTTCTACTTCGTCATATCTTGCGCAGGAACCGTCTTCATGAGCAATAGTCCATCTAAGGATGTAAGTCCCGGCAGTTCCTGAAAACGTTGAGGAGGGATTAGACGGTTCTTCTATTACGCCGCCTTCACCTGAGGCGATACTCCAGCTGCCAACTCCAATTTCCGGATTGTTTGCCGCCAGTTTGGTAGTATCGAATCCACAGCCCATCACCTGATCTTCTCCTGCAAGAGGTTCAGTTAATTCTGAAGGCTGAGAAATAATCACAGTGTCAATAAACTGGCAACCATTCGCGTCAATTACAGTAACCGTATATTCTCCCGGTGCCAGGTTTGTAGCTGAAGATCCTGTTTGTTGTGCACCATCATTCCATACATATTCATAATATGTATTTCCTTCAGCATCTGTAAACGGTGTACCGCCCTCTGGATGTACATATGCAATCGCACTTTCCCCATAACAAACAGGTTCGTTGGTGGTAATTTCGGCGGTTAAAGGAGTGTCTGGCTGGGTGATGGTGACAGGTGCGGTTTCAAATTTTTCTCCTTTACTATCTCTCACCCAAACACTGTATATTCCTGCGGCTAGTCCCGTAAACTGATTTGAAGTCTGAAAAGGTCCATTCCTTCCGTTCAGGCTATAATCGTAAGCCGGAGTTCCGCCCGAAGCTCTTACTTTTATAATACCCTGTGTACCATTGTAACAGGGGATTTCATTTGGTGTTGCTGTGGCGTACAACGGGGTGCTCACGGTCTCCCCGTCGTTTGTAGAAAAACATTTGGGGTCTGGACCCTGGCCACATTTCCACTTCTTATTATTGGTAAAAGTAAGATATACGTTGTCTATGGTTATAAGGTCGCCACATTCCCAGTTGTTTATCGAAATTGTCCGGGCCAGGTCGGGGATGACTTCTTTACAATAAAATTCTCCTCCTTCTTGTATTGTGGTGACAGTTCCGTCGGCCTTTTCGAGAGTATAAATATATTCAATGTAAAGACTGTACCTGCGGGGAGCTGACGATAAGTCGACATAGATATATTTAGAGGTGGCACTTCCACAATTGGCAGAGGTTATCCTGTTTCCGTTTTCATCGCCAACAAAGAAATCCCCGCCGCTAAAGTCATTGGAGCCGCAATCGTCCACATAACATTCTCCCACATATTGAACGTAAGTATTGGTTACACTTTCTCCTGTACTGTCTGTGACGGTTACAGTAATGGTTTTGTTCCCTTTTTCAGGATAGGTTACACGGTGGGAACCAGGCCCTGTTGCAGTTTGAGGACTTGCATCAGCTCCAAAATGCCAATCGTAGGTATAAGGGCCAATACCTCCTCTAGCCTGGCGGTCTTCCACTTCAAAATAAGACGTCCGGATAAGATCTTCATGAGTTTCGCAAACAGAGGTAGGTATAATTGGGGCATGGATAATGTCCAGAATGGTAGCTTGCGCTGTTGCTGTACAGCCATTCCTGTCTGTTACAGTAACTTCATAATCTCCTGCAGGTAAATTCGTCGCCCTTTGTGTATTCTGCAGAACCTGATTTTCTCCAGCACGTCGCCATTCATAAGTATACCCTGTAGCACCACCGGCCGGATTTGCAGAAACTGACCCTGTAGAAGTTTCGTAGGTTGTGGTACGGATAGAAGTTGTCTCCACTGCTAAAGGAGCTTCTGGCTGAAGTACCGCAAAAGAATTACTTAGGATTACGTCGCAGGATGGATAATCCCTATCCCGAATATATACCTTGTAGTTGCCTTCTGTTAGACCTGTAAACGTATTTTCTGCCTGCCAGTTTGTTCCATCCACGCTATATTCGTAATTGCCGTGGCCGCCTGTAGGATTTGAAAAGGTTATTGTGCCATCAGATCCGTTAAAGCAGTTCACATCTGTTTTAGATAAATTTGCTTTTAATTCGGCTGGTTCGGTGACATCTACAATAGTCTGGAACGCGCAATTTTTATCATCTTTTACAAATATGGTATGTGTGCCCGCAGGTAAACCGGTAAAAGTATTAGTTGTGCTGAAGTTGATATTGTCTATAGAATAAAAATATTCCCCTGTTCCTCCTGTAACTGTTCCGGCGGTAACTGTTCCATCACTTCCGCCAAAACAGGAAGCTTCAGTAGAGGTGGGAGCGGTCATATTTAATTCTGAAGGCTCTGTAATCGTAAATTCTGCTTCGGTAACACAGGCGTTTTCGTCTCTTACAGAAATCGTGTAGGAGCCCGGTTCAAGATTAGTAAATGTATTGGTATCCTGATAGCTGGTGCCGGAGATCATATATTGATAAGCGCCGGTCCCGCCTGTAACTTCCCCGGCGGTCACAACACCATCAGATTCGCCGGAGCAGCTGACGGGCTGCACTTCAGGTGGATTCATCAGCAATGGTTCCGGTTCGGTAATAGTGGCAGTTGATTCTGTTTCACATCCTTTAGCATCCCTCACGGTAATCGTATAATTTCCTGCGGAAAGATTGCGGAAATTGTTTGCAGTGCCGAAATTTATTCCGTTAATCGAATATTGGTATCCGGAATTTCCTCCTGAAACATTTCCTGCCGTAATACTTCCGTCGTTCCCACCATTACAGCTTACCGGGATAATTTCGGGATTGGCCATCGTCAGCACGTCCGGCTGGTCAATAATTGCCGTTTTTTGGGCTTCACATCCTTTAGCATCCCTCACGGTAACGGTATAAGTTCCTGCGGAAAGGTTGCTGAAGGTATTTGCAGTGCTGAAATTAGTTCCGTCAATCGAATATTGGTAACCGGAATTCCCTCCTGAAACATTTCCTGCCGTAATAGTTCCATCTGCGCCTCCGTTACAGCTTACCGGGATAATTTCGGGATCTGCCATTGTCAGCACGTCGGGCTGTTCGATAATTGCCGTT